>NZ_JBFBEY010000012.1:0-194820 GCF_040683875.1 Arthrobacter sp. NPDC093128 | reverse complement strand
CGGTGTACTCCATGACCCAGTTCAGGACGCTTGTGGAGGTCTCGGAGAGGCTGTCCCGTCCCATGAAACCCCAGATCACAAAGGCGATGGCGATGACGCCGGTGATCCCGAAGGTGACCTTGTCGAGGTTGAGCTTATGGTTCCGGCGATCCGCAACTGCTTGCTCGGTCTTGGTCTGACGCAGCTCCTGCAGAATCTGCTCGTACTCGACGTCCGGCAAGGGCGCTCCTCCTTGCTCCGGATCGAGGACAGCGGGGTTTCTGTCTACTGCGCCGGAGTTACTGATGACTGCTTTACTCTTTTCCCCGCTTCCAGGTTGTTCGTTACGCGGAGCCTCTGCCACCTCGTTGTCAGCAGGCAACTCCTCGGGTGTATGGGATTTTAGGTCACTATTAAAAGCCATGAGCGGGTCCTTTGCTCGGAGAGGCATGGGCTTGCGGTTAAACATGGCCCTCGGTTGTCAGACCGGGCGGAAGGCTGGGGGCCTCGTCCGATCCGATGATCATGATGTTGCCGTCGACGATTTGCACCCCGTGGGTGCGTACGGCAGTTTGGCCGCGGGCGGAGCAGTATCGAGCCGTAGCGCCTCACCGGGAGCGAGTTCACTGAGCGGGCAGGCCTTGCGCATGGAGCACCTCCTTTTATGTTCACGGGATCAGGTTCGCGTCAAGTGGGTAGACGGGATCGTTCCGCATGACTCAACGGATATCGCTCTAAGCAACAGATTCCGGCTGATAATTACGGATGTCAAGGGTTTTCGATGATTTGCCGAGCACCTTGACACGCAACATGGCATACGTCACGCTGTTGCATATCGCGATTGTCGTTGCGTAAGAAGCAGTTGAATGATGAAATATGGAGACGCTTGCTGTCCTTGGAGCATCCCTCGCCGGCCTCTCGGCTGCCCGTGCCCAGGGTTTCGCCGGACGGCTGATCATCGTAGGAGATGAACCGTACGGTCTGTATGCGTCCATTTGCCCTCCGATATGCCCGACCTCTGCGGTCGGGCCTTATCGGTGTCTGTAGCCCATTTTCGCGCTAATGGACAGTCCAGCCGCGCGGAGCCCTTCGATGAGTCCGGGATCCTCTTCCGGAGTGAACCGGAACGCAGGACCGGAGATACTCACGGCGGCGATTACATTCCCAAGATGGTTCCAAATGGGAACTGCGACCGCTGACAGGCCGATTTCAAACTCCTCGTGGACGACCGCATAGCCTTGCCGGGAAATTTCGAGCAGCTGCTTCTCCAGTTGCGCACGATTTGTCACGGTACGCGGAGTGCGGGCTGGCAGGCCGACGGTCTTGAGGATGGTGTCCCTTTCGTCGGCCGGAAGGGCAGCAAGCAGAACCTTGCCGCTCGACGTGGCATGCAGTGGCGTCAGGCTGCCGACCCAGTCGTAGGTTGCGAGCGTGGAGGGGCCCATGGCCTGGTCCACGTTGACGGCGTAATTCGATCGCAGGACAGCCAAGTTCACTGTTTCCTTGTAGCGCGCAGCGAGAATCTCTAAAACATCTCTGGCCTCTCGCACCACGCTCAATCGGCCTGGGATGGACGATGCCAATCGCAGGATTCCAAAGCCCAGCTGGTACTTGCCGCGTTCGCTGTTCTGGCGGACCAGTTCCCGACCCACCAGGGACCCCACCAGGCGGGATACTGTGGATTTGTGGACGCCCATCTCCTCAGCGATCTCACTGACGCCGGCATCACCATCACGGGCGAGGATATCAAGGATCTGGAGGGCACGGTCCACCGATTGGACGCCTCCGCCCTGTGCGTCTACGCCCTGATCCGGGTCGTTGCGTGCGGCCATGTCGCCTCGTGTCCTTGTCCATGCGGAGTACCCAGGCCTGGATGTCGCAGCCGAACTGCTGCCATGTTTCATCCTAGACCGGCTCAGGCGCTGGCTCGTCAACCCGGTGGCTCAGCCTTCACGCGGCCGGGCAAATCCAAGGCTAAGAACAGGGCACGCCGAATGCGGGGTGCCCAGGCGGTAGCGGCGGGCGGACTCGGGGGAGAGGGGCCAGAAGTCCTACTGTATGTCGGACTCGTAGGGGGTGCCCTGATGCCAATGCAAGGGGGGACACTCGCGGGCGGGAGCGGGACGGGGAAGTCGAAGGCAAGCTGGCCGGCTTCGGACCACTCGGTTCCCCGTTGTTGGCTGGATTGACGCCGGGCCCGTAGTGCAGGACTGGCTGTGCGTGCAGAGATTTCTGCTCGCACTCAAACCACCACAATGGCCCCGAGGGGCCGCAGCGAACTGACCAGCGCATCAACGACCTGGGTTGTCAGCAGTTCCTGGACCTGGGGCCTGCGTGCCTGCTCAACCCGCGGCCCGTCCACACCCTTGGACGCTGTTGCCGTCGTCATGTCGGCGCTCACGCTTCGGCCCGTTCCAGCCGCACGATGACGGACTTGGATGTCGGTGTACCGCTGGTGTCAGCTACCGAATCGAGCGGCACGAGCACGTTGGTCTCCGGGTAGTATGCTGCCGCGCAGCCCTTCGGTGTCGAGTAGGAAACAATCCGGAAGTTGTCGGCCCGCCGCTCTGTCCCGCGGAACTCGGAAATCAAATGAACCATGTCACCGTCCCTAAAGCCCAGCTCAGCGATGTCAGCCTCGTTGACAAGAACCACGCGACGCCCACCGTGGATACCGCGGTATCGGTCATCCTTGCCATAGATGGTGGTGTTGTACTGGTCATGTGAGCGCAGGGTCTGAAGGACCAGCCGTCCCTCGGGTACTTTGATGAATTCCAGCTCATTGCCGGTAAAGCGGGCCTTGCCCGACGCGGTCTCGAACTGTCTGGTGTCCCGCGGAGGGTGGGGGAGGACAAAGCCGCCAGGGTGCTGGATCCTCTCCTCGAAATTTTCGAAGCCGTCGATTACCGCCTCGATGTGTTTTCGGACCAAGGAATAGTCGTCTTTCATCGAGAGCCAGGCAGCTTTAGGCGTGTTGGGCAGTGGGAGGTTATCACTGTCGGTGAAGAGCTTATGGGCGAGGTTGCACACAATGGCCACTTCTGAGTGGAGGTGCTCGCTGGCCGGCTTAATGCGTCCGCGGGACGCATGGACGGCGCTCATCGAGTCTTCCACCGTCACCCTCTGGTCCCCGGTGCGCTGCGCGTCCTTTTCCGTCCGACCCAGCGTCGGGAGGATCAGCGCGCGTCGGCCAGTGGACACGTGGGAATGGTTCAGCTTCGTGGAGATCTGCACCGTCAGGTCTGTGTTGGCCAATGCCCGCTCCGTGACCTCGGAATCCGGGGCCGCCCGGACGAAGTTTCCACCCATTCCAATGAAGACGCGGACTTTGCCGTCCCGCATGGCACGAATCGCCGCCACGGTGTCGTAGCCGTGCTTGCGAGGGGAAAGGAACTTGAACTCCTGGTCCAGCCTGTCGTGGAACGCCTGTGGCATCTTTTCGAAGATCCCCATGGTGCGGTCACCCTGGACGTTCGAGTGGCCGCGGACGGGGCATACTCCTGCTCCGGGCTTACCGATGTTGCCTTGGAGAAGCAACACGTTGACGACGTCCCGGAGCGTGGAAACTGAGTGTTTGTGCTGGGTTAGGCCCATGGCCCAGCAGACGATGGTGGCGTCGGAGGCCAGCAGGCGTTCGCCCGTGGCCTTGATCTGATCCAAACTTAGGCCCGTGGCTTCGACTATTTCGCTCCACTGGACCTTTTCGAGGCACCGCAGGTATTCGTTGATGCCCGCGGTGTGGTGATTGATGAATTCGTGGTCAAGGACCGTAGTCAGTCCCGGGGACTTCCTCCCCTGCGCCTCCGCCTCGAGGAGGTATTTGCCAAGCCCCTGGAAGAGGGCCTGATCCCCGCCGGCCCGGATCTGCAGGAAGTCGTCGGTCAGTTGCGTGCCCACGAGCGTTCCGGAGATCGTCTGCGGATTCTCGAACCGGAGGAGCCCGGCCTCAGGGAGTGGGTTGACGGAGATGATGACGGCGCCGTTCTTCTTCGCCTTTTCCAGGGCGCTGAGCATGCGCGGGTGGTTAGTACCTGGATTCTGCCCGGCAACGAAGATCAGCGAGGCTGTCTCCAGGTCGACGAGGCTGACCGAGCCCTTGCCGATGCCGATGGTTTCAACGAGGGCTGAACCCGTGGACTCGTGGCACATGTTGGAGCAATCGGGGAGATTATTCGTGCCCAGTCCCCGCACGAGGAGCTGGTAGAGGAAGGCGGCTTCATTCGAGGTCCGCCCGGAAGTGTAAAAAACTGCCTGGTCGGGATGGTCCATTTCTTTCATCTCCTGGGCGATCAGCTCATAGGCTGCGTCCCACTCGATGGGTGTGTAGTGCGTGGCTCCCTCAGCCAAAAGCATCGGGTGGGTCAGCCGGCCCTGCTGACCCAACCAGTAGTCGTCCCGCGTCTTCAGGTCCTCGATGGAGTGCTGGGCGAAGAACTCGGGGGTGACGCGGCGGCGGGTGCCCTCCTCGGCCACTGCCTTCGCGCCATTTTCGCAGAACTCGGCTGCGTTGCGTTTTTCATGTTCGGGCCACGCGCAGCCCATGCAGTCGAACCCGTCGACCTGGTTGACTGCCAGCAGCGTTTGGACACTGCGCAGCGGACCCATCTGCTCGAGGGAGATCTTCAGCGAGTTCACCACCGCGGGGATTCCGACGGCCTTGGTCTTGGGTTTGGTGACGGTCAGCTTTGACTCGTCGATGTTATGTACGGGGGCTTTTGAAGCCATGTGATCGTTCCTTCAGATCTGGGCAGGAAACAGGGGCCGGGTTTGCTTGGTGGCTTTGTGGTGGCCTCCTGCAGCCTCGACAGGCTGTGCGGCGGATCATCCGGCGGTTCTCGGGACCAAAGCACGCGACTGTTCCCGCGCGGCCTCGGTTGTGTGCAGAAGAAGCAGGGATGTGGTGACAGAGCCGACGCCGCCCGGGACCGGAGTCAGCGCCGCGGCGATGCCCCGCACGCTGGCCTCGTCGGCATCCCCCACGAGGGATCCGTCAGGAAGGACGTTGGTGCCGACGTCAATCACCACGGCCTCGGACGAGACGTGGCCGCCGTTCAGCAGACCGGCACGCCCGGCCGCCACGACCACGACGTCGGCGGCCTTGGTGTATTTCTCCAAAGGACCTGACCGGGAGTGGCAGACGGTGACCGCGGCGTCGCGCTCCAGCAGTAGCAGGGACAGCGGCTTTCCCACTACGGCGGAACGGCCAATGACGACCACATTCCGGCCTGCCAGCGGGATGTCGAAGTGGTCCAGGATCTCGATTACGGCGCGAGCCGTGGCAGGTGCGAACGAGGGCTGGCCAACGGCCAGGCGGCCAAGGCTCAACGGGTTCGCGCCATCGACGTCCTTTTCCCGCGCAATGTGCCCCACCAGCTCATCTGTTCCGACGCCTGGAGGCAGGGGCGTCTGGAGGATGATGCCGTTAACGGATGGATCCTCGCTGAGGTCCTTCAGGACTGAGGCCAGGACCTCTCCGCTGGCATCGGGGCCAAGGTCCACGATCCGGCAACTGATGGCGGCGCTTTCTGCGGCCCGTTCGATGGACCGGACATACCAGTGGGTGGAGCCGTCGTCGGTGGCCACAACCACTGCGAGTGTGGGGCGTAGCCCGTCGGCTTCGAGCTCCCGGGCCTCATGGTGGGCCCTCTGCTGAATGGTCTTTGCCAGTGCTTTTCCGGAGAGGAGTACGGCGCTCAACCGAGAATCCTTCCACGCACGCGCCCCACGAGGGAGTCTGCTGCCAGGATGACCTTTTCCTCGAGGCCGTCAGTCTGATCAGCCAACCGCGAACGGGCCGCGGCGTCTTTGATGGCCACCACGTTAATGTCGATGTTCACCCGGGCGGTGCTTGCGGCTGCGCGGGCTGCGTCGGCGGCAGCAGCGATGTCGCTGATCACATTGGCGTTCGCGACCTCGAAAAGTTCCGTGGCAAGATCCACGATGGCGCCGGCGAGCTTGATCAGCTGTGCGGGGGTTTGTGCGGCCCGGATGAGCGCATCCTGGATGGATGCCGTTCGTGCCGCTTTGAGGTCTTCGGTCCCGGACGGAAGTTTGTACGAGTCGATGACGCCCTGAAACGCATGCTCGTCAGCGTCCGCCAGGCGCAGGGCCTTGACGACCAATCCGTCGGCGGCGCTGATGATCCTTTGGACGAGTTCGGCGTGCTGCTCGTATTTCAAGCCGGTGGTGTATCTGGCCACCATGGCGACGAGCGCTGCCCCCTGGGCGGCGTGGAGCGCGGCGGCAGCGCCGCCGCCTGGGGTGGGTTCTCGCGAGGCAAGCCTGGCGAGGTATTCGTTGATTGTTTCTGAGCTGATCATGTGTCTTCCTGGGCTGAAGCTTGACTCGACTGGGAAGGGTTTGAGATGTGATGGAGGAGCAGCGGCCCGGACTCTGGTTGCGAGGTGAAGAGTCCGGGCCGCGTGCCCTTTTAACGGTCTGGCGGGTGGTTAGCCGCGGAGCCTGGTCATCGTCGGGTCGTACAGCGGATCTGCGGTGACTGTGGCCTGGATGCGCCGTCCGAAGTACTCGATCTCGACCGAGTCACCAATGGACACAGCGGCCGGGAGGTACGCGTAGGCGATCGGCTTGGCGATGGTGTAACCGTAGGCCGCACTGGTGACATAGCCGACTGCCTGGTCCTTGTAGAAGACCGGCTCCTTGCCCAGCACGATGCTCCGGCCGTCGTCGACCGTCAGGCAGCGCAGGCGGCGGGCGGAGTTCTCCTCGGTGCGGCCCTCCAAGGCGGCTTTTCCGACGAAGTCTTCCTTGGTCATCTTCACGGCGAATCCGAGGCCGGCTTCCAGGGGGTCGTGCTCCGTGGTCATGTCGGTGCCCCACGAGCGGTAGCCCTTTTCCAGGCGCAGCGAGCTGAATGCGGCGCGGCCGGCAGCGATCACGCCGAACGGCTGCCCTGCCTTCCATAGTGCGTCCCACAGGCGCTGGCCGTTGTCCGCGCTGGTGTACAGTTCCCAGCCCAGCTCGCCGACGTAGGACAGCCGCATTGCGGTGACTGTGACGCCGCCGATGACAACCTTCTTAGCCCGGAAGTAGCGCAGGCCGTCGTTGGAGAAGTCGTCGCTGCTGACCGTGCTAATCAGGTCCCGGGCGAGGGGTCCCCACAAGCCGATGCAGCATGTCCCGCCGGTGGTGTCGCGCACCTGGACCCAGTCGCTGGCGGTTCCGTTTTCCGTCTGGTGGCGTGCGGCCCGCTCAAAGTAGGCTGTGTCGATGTTTCCATTGGCTCCGAGCTGGAAGGTTTCTTCGCTCAGGCGGGCCACGGTGATGTCGCTTCGGATCCCGCCGGCGTGGTCCAGCAGGAGGGTGTAGGTGACGGCCCCCGGCTTCTTGGTCATGTCGGCGGTGGTCAGCTCCTGCAGCAGCTTCAGGGCTCCCGGGCCGGAGACCTCAAGGCGCTTGAGCGGGGTCATGTCGTACATGGCCACCGCGGTGCGGGTCTTCCAGGCTTCGGCTGCGGCGATGGGCGAGCTGAACATACCGGACCAGGCGTCACGTGCCGGCGGCTGCCATTCGTCAGGCATCTCCTTGAGCAGTTCGGCGTTGGCTTCGAACCAGTAGGGGCGCTCCCATCCGCCGCCCTCCAGGAAGAAGCCGCCCAGCTGCTTGTGGCGGGCGTGGAACGGGCTGACGCGCAGGTTCCGCGGAGAGAGCTTGGGCTGCAGCGGGTGCAGGACGTCGTAGATTTCCACGAAGTTCTGCTGGGACGTTTCGCTGACGTATTCGGGGGTCAGCTGGACCTCTTCGAAGCGGTGGATGTCGCATTCTCCAAGGTCGATCTGCGACTTGCCGGTGGTCAGGAGCTCCGCGACAGCGCGGGCGATGCCGGCCGAGTGGGTGACCCACACGGCTTCGGCGACGAAGAAGCCGTCGACCTCCTTGGACTCACCCACCAGGGGGCCGCCGTCCGGGGTGAAGGAGAAGATGCCGTTGAAGCCGTCGTCGATCTCGCTTTCGCGCAGGGCCGGCAGCAGCTGCTTGGTGGCTTCCCATGCCGGGAGGAAGTCCTCCAGGGTGAAGTCGAGGCGGGAGGGCATGTTGTGTTCACTGATGCTGTTGGGGTCGTAGGAACCCAGCTCATCAACATCCACGGGCATGGGACGGTGCGCGTAGGAACCGATGCCGTAACGGTCACCGTGCTCGCGGTAGTAGAGGTCCTGGTCCTGGTGCCGCAGGATCGGCAGGGAGGCGTCGTTGGGCAGTTCGTTGCGGCCCTTCTGCGCCGGGACCGGAGTGGTCTTCACGTACTGGTGGGCCAACGGCAGGAGCGGGACTGACATCCCGATCATCTCGCCGATCTTGGCGCCCCAGAAACCGGCGCAGGAGACCACGATGTCGGCAGGGATGGTGCCTTCGGAGGTCTGGACACCGGTGACCCGGCGGCCGGACTGTTCGATGCCCATCACCGTGGTGTTGCCCAGGTACTTGACGCCTGCGGCTTCCGTGCGCTTAATCAGCAGCTGGACTGCACGGGCAGCACGGGCCAGGCCGTCGCTTGGAACGTGGAGACCGCCAAGGATGTCTTCCTCATTCAGGAGCGGGTATAGCTCCTTGCACTCGGCGCGGGTAAGGATCTTGCCGTCGATACCCCACGCCGCGGCATAGCCGAGCTTCCGCTTCAGGTCCGCGAGGCGGGTCTCGGTGGTGGCAACTTCCAAACCGCCGACCTGGTTGAAGCAGCTGACGCCGTCCTCGCTCAGGGACAGGAGCTTCTCAACCGTGTACTTGGCGAAGGTAGCCATGGTCTTGGAAGGGTTGGTCTGGAAAACGAGGCCCGGGGCGTGGGATGTGGAGCCTCCAGGCATATTCAGGGGTCCCTGGTCCAGAACGGTGATGTTGTTCCAACCCCGCGTGACCAGTTCGTCGGCCAGGTTCGTGCCGACGATTCCCGCTCCAATAATGACAATGCTTGGCGTCGAAGCCATGTGGTTTCTCCTGCTGATTTTCGTGTGTTGTCTCTGCTGATGTGGTGGTCGTGCTTACCGGAACACGACAGTGCTGGTTTGGTCCAGCAACACACGGTGCTCGCAGTGCCACCGCACGGCGCGGGACAGTGCCAGCGCTTCCGCGTCCTGCCCGACTGTTGACAGTGCCGTGGGACCGTAGCTGTGGTCCACCCGGATGACTTCCTGTTCGATGATTGGACCTTCATCGAGTTCAGCAGTCACGTAGTGGGCTGTGGCGCCTACCAGTTTGACGCCACGGTCGTACGCCTGGTGGTAGGGGCGCGCTCCCTTGAATCCCGGAAGGAAGGAGTGGTGGATGTTGATGGCCCGGCCTTCAAGGGAGCGGCAGAGGTCATCGGAGAGCACCTGCATGTACCGGGCGAGCACAACGAGGTCGATGTTGTGCTCGTCGACGAGGTCCAGCAGGCGCTGCTCGGCGTCCGCCTTCGTTTCGGGGGTCACGGGGAGGTAGATGAAGGGGAGGCCGGCGGCGTCGGCCATGGCCCGGTGGGTTTCATGGTTGGAAACCACGACGACGATGTCGCCGCCGAGGCTGCCGCCGCGCCAGCGGAAGATCAGGTCGTTCAGGCAGTGGCCGAACTTGGACACCATGACCAGAATGCGCTGCTTGGTCTGGTCATGGAAGCTGAACTTCATCTCGAAGCGGTCCGCAATGGTGCCGAACTCCTCCTGGAGCCGCTCCGGCGTGTACTCGGGGGAACCTGAGAATGCGGTGCGCAGGTGCAGGGTCTCGCGGAGCCCGTCGTCGAACTGCTGGTGCTCGTCTATGTTGAAGCCACGTTCGAAGAGAAAAGTGGTGACCGCCTGGACAATACCGGCACGTTCGACGCACGACAGTGTGAGTACGAACTTCTGGGCCTGGTCTTTCACGCGGGGTTCGGTCTGAGTCAGCGTGCTGGTTGATGAGTCTGTTGCCACGAGGGTCATGTCTCCTCCTTTGAGTATCTTCCCGTTAGATATATTCTCAGATCGTGTACTGATATATTAGGGCTCGGAATCAGCGTATACTGGTCAGTGGGCGAGGTCAATAGCCTGATTGGCTTGAATGGAAAGGGGTCCAGGTTATGGCAGTTGAAGCGTTGGCGGCCGTGGATGCAGTCAAGAAGTCGTTGGCGGACGTGGCATACGAGCGCATCCTCGACCGCCTGCTGATGCTGGAAATCAAACCCGGCGATCTCCTTAACGATGATCACCTCGCCAAAGACCTGGGCATGGGGCGGACTCCGGTGCGGGAAGCTTTGAAGCGGCTTGAGCTTGACCGCCTGGTGGTTTCCTACCCCCGCAGGGGCACTTTTGCCACCCGTGTGGAGGTGACCGACCTTGCTTTCATTTCAGAAATCCGGACGCAGCTTGAACCGCTCGCAGCGTCCCGTGCCGCCCGGGTGGCCACGGAACGGCAGCGGGAGCAGCTGCGGGCTGTGCTGCGGGCTGTTGAATCCTTCGATACCCATGTAGCCTCCGTAGTTGAAACCCTGCGCCTGGATGCGCGCGTCCATCAAGGCATCTACGCGGCTGCGGCCAATCCCCACCTCGAAGATGTCCTGATTCGCTACGACAATCTCGCGACACGAATCTGGTGCATGGTCCTGGATCGCCTTCCCGACCTGTCCCGTCACGTGCATGAGCATGTGGACCTGCTCCGTGCGGTTATCGACGGAGATGAGGCCCGGGCCGGGGAGCTCGCGCGGATCCATGTCTGTGGCTTTGAGCACGCTGTGCGCGAAGCTCTTTTCGCCGCCTAGCCCAGACCTTCACGCCAGGGATGAAGTGCAGCCCGGAAGGGCTGCGCTTCAGGCGTTCAAGGCCCTCGTACGCTGCGCGGCCGCTCTTGGCTCTCGTGATTGCTCCAGGGCGACATGCGGCAGTCTGGATCACTGGCCGCCCGTTGTTTGCGCGGCACCTGCATCGGCCTGCTCGCCAAACTTGGCATGCCCCTGGGCGAACTGTGGCGGCTCGGGCCCCTCAGCCGGCACATGAAAAAGACCGGCAGCTGGGACGCATTTATCAGCGTCAAACCGCTGAACATCACCGGAGGGACGGGGTCACCAGCTAACGCCACCGCGCTGACTTGAATGTGGGCCGTCCAGCGATATGAGGCCCAGCGAACGGTCACACCCGCCGATCCGAGACGCGGTCAGCTGTTCCGAAGGACCACATCCCGGCAGGCGGTCGCGCTCCGGCTGGGCACGTCCCGGAACAGCAACCACGACACCAGTCGTCGCCCCTGTCGAGCACTTCCCGAAGCGGAAACCGACCGTGGCAACCAGGGACGGCTCCCATGCGACGAATCGGCTCAGTGACGGAGCGCATGCAGCACGCTACCTGGAGTGGTCTTGTGCCGTTGCAGGTCTTTCACTTCTTCATGTCCGAGGAGTTTTTCTTCGCGATTTTGGCCTCGGTTCGCTACTTTCTGTCGCACGGCGCGCGGTCATCTTGCCGGTTGTCCGGCCAAAGGGTGCGTAGATTGACCACATGGAATAATGCTCTCCATGACCAGCAGGGAGACCGGTAAGAGCGAAACTGAAACGCCGGCCACGCGCACAGCGGCTGATCTCGGCGTCGCCATCACGCTGCCGGAAGCCATGACCGGCAGGGCAAGCCCCGCGAAAGCTGCGGTCGGCGACAAGCCGGTCTTCGCATATATCGCCAGCCTGCCACAGCCGCAGCGGGGCATCGCCGAAGCGGTCGATGCGCTTGCGGCTAAGACCTTGCCTGACCTCCGGCGCTCCGTGAAGTGGGGCATGTCGTACTACGGCGTGGGCGACGGGTGGTGTTTCAGCTGCGGCGGTTTTGCTGGCCACGTCAAGCTCATGTTCATCAATGGCGCGGCGCTCGAGCCTGTACCGCCGGTGGCACCAGTGGGGATGGGCAAGTCGACGCGGGGTGTGGAGCTCGAATCCATGGACGACATCGACGAACGCCAGATCGCAGCGTGGATGAAACAGGTCGCTTCCGTGCCGGGTGTTGGGGGCAAGAAGCGCTGAACCCGAGGCTTGCTGCCGAGGCAAACGGCCACCCGGAAACGCACGACACGCGAGCGAAAAGTCTCTGCGGGCGAAGACCACTGTCTGTTTCGAACTATTCGGGACGACCATCGCGTCCGCACGGATCATTCCCCAAAGTCAGAAGGGCCCGCGCGCGGCCTGCTGATTGGGAGGCTCCGGCAGTAGCTTGCTATATGGATGCCAGCACGACGGCGAGCTGGCAGTTCATGTTGAATTTTCTTGTATTTGTTGAGCCTGATGCGTACTGGGACGGAAGATTTCCTCAGCGATTCCCAGCGACTCCCTGCTGCCCCTGCGCCGTACCTAACCGCGCGGGTACGCGACGGCGGGCCCGCCTCCCGCATTGCTACAGTGAGCCCATGAGCATGGCCAGCGGGGAAGAAGAACCGGCGAACGCCAAGGCAGGGGCCCTGCCGGACGGCTCAGTCGCCGTCGGTCCGGCTGCTGTTGCGCCCGCAAAGAGGACAGTCCGGAGTCCTGCTTCCCGGCCCTCTATCGCGCCGGCCGTCCTGCTGCCTCAGCGGCTGCCCGCTTGGCTAGTCCGGAATCCGCTGCATGCAGGCTGGGCGTGGACGGGTTTCTGGGCGTTGCTGATCATTGTTGACGAGTTCGTGGACCTGGCCGGCTGGACCTGGTACGTGCTTGTGGGGATGGCTGCCCTGCCGACGCTGGCCTGCACTGTAACCGTGCTCCATGCGACCCCGCGCCGGTACCTCAAGCCCCAGAAAGAATCGGTGCTTGCGCACTTCTTTGTCCGGTTCCTAGCGCTGACGGCTGCGTTTATGGTGTGGGGCCTCTCCGTGGTGGCCAGCGCCTCGATTTCCACAACGGTGCAGGCACTGGCCGGGAACTCGGAGCGTGCGGTGACGTCGTTGGGGTTCAACCTGCTCCTGGCGGCGGTCCCCTTGGTTGTGTCGGTGTTGTGGATGGCGCTTATTGTGCGCTGTGCGTGGTTCCTGCGCCGTCTCCGCGGCTGGCGGCAGAACCCGGAAGATTCGCGGCTGCCCAAGAGATTCCTGCGGCATTCGCCCCAACTCCGGGGTGTTGTGGTGGGTCTCGCCCACCCCGGCTTGCTTCTGGTGGCTGGGCTTGGCACGTCGGTTCTGGCACTCTTCCTCGGCGCCATGGAATTCACACTCAACCTGATTGCCTGAGGACCGGCAGCTTCGGGCAGGAAAGAGACCTTAACCCCGGGCGCGGTGGTCACGGAGGCATGGACCAGGATTTTGAAGCCCCATGCCCGGTCACGGCCGGAAAGCTACTCGCGGCGTCGTTGCGGGCCAACGCCCTCTGGGATGCCCTTGTGCACGTGTGGGATGTACACGAGCTTCTGGGTGCGGCCGTCGAGCACGGTCGATTCCACGAGCTCGAGGTCAAATTCGGGACCGTCGTGGAACAAAGACGCATAGCCTGCCCGTCCTGTAATGGCCGGAAAGACCATCACCTCGAGTCGGTCGACGAGTCCGGCCGCGAGAAGGGCGCGATTCAACGAGATGCTGCCGTGCGACCGCATGGGGACATCCGTCTCACGTTTCAGCCGCTCAACCGCTGTCACCGCGTCCTGGTTGACTAGTGTCGAGTTCTGCCAGCCGAGTGGCTCCTCGAGCGTGCTCGAGAACACGATCTTCGGCAATATGTTCAGGCTGTCGTAGTAGGGCTCGTCATACTCGACCACGTACGTTCTGAATTCTCTGAATGTCGTGGCGCCGAATACGAGCACCTGATCCTGCGCGAAGGTCCTCACCCGGTCCGCGCGGAGCTCAGGGCCCTCCTTTCCCCAATAGCCGGGCCAGCCTCTCGCTGATCCGTTGCCGTCGAGACTGCAGAAGAAGTCGACCGTGAAGGAAGCCATCTCTCCACAGTAACCAAACTCATGGCACTCCGGGAGTGCTTGCCTTGTGCTGCGCGAGCCAGTCCCTGTGTGCTGCCACACCGTGTGCTGCCACACCTGAAGGCGTCGTCGCAGCATTGGGAAGTGAGTGTTTCGCCCATTTCTCCTGCATCGTTCAGAGGGAGCATGGGTTTCTTGAGCTTGTCCCAGGCGAGCATGTGATGCTGAGCTGGCACGATGATCAACCGGATGAATTTTCCATCGTTGCGGACCGCGTCGAACGCACGTAGCCAACGAATCATTTCTCGCAGCAGCCGCTTACGCCGCGAAAGCGGCCGGGCTGGCGTTCCGGATCAGCTCACGGCCGTCTCCGACGAAATCTCCTGGCAACTCGGGCACATGAACACTCAAGCCGGGCGGCTCTTCGGAACTTGCCACCGCTTGGTGAGAACTCTGCCGGCCTGCTCGGTCCGGACTTCTCGCGTCGGCACGTGCTCGTCCTGAAGACGGTCGGCTCGCACTTTGTGGCAGGGGCCCGTGTCAGGCAACCGCTTTCTCGACGAGCGCGCGAATCTTGGCCTCCGTCGCAGCATCCAGCGAGGTGATGGTCCATGCGACCGGGTGCATGCTGGCGCCCTCTTCACGTGCGGGGTTCACGACTTCGCCAAAGCCGAACGCGATGAAGTCCTTATCCGGTTTGATGTAGCAGATGTCCTTGCCGTCCTTCACATAGAACGGGAGTCCCCAGCGTACGATCGGCTCCAACGAGGGCGCGCTCTCCCGGATGATGCTATGCAGGCGTTCTCCAATCTCCCGGTACTGTGCGGGGGCTTCACTGAGTTTGGCGAGAACAGCCGCATCACCCTTCTTCGTGAACATCATGTTCGAGACTCCTTTTGGTTGTCGTCAGGCAATGGTCGTAGCGGGCCTCGTGCACCCGTGGACCACCGAGCGCGCCTGACCGGCGACGGTGGCAAGCCTACGTCGCAGGGGCGGAGATAGTCGAGGCATACGAGGCAGTCCGCGATCCGGCTGGGCCCTTCGTGGTCGACGAGGATGCGCTCACAACCGGCGACGCGCACTCGGCATCCTGCGCCCGGGTTCACCAAGCCCATGTGGGCGCAGACCAGGATTCGAGAGTATGACGACTCGAGCCGCCGTCTTCTTCCGGCCGATTCTTATCGGCCTTTTGATCACCACCGCAGAGGCAGCGACCGGCGGCCTCGGAAAACACGCGTTGGGAGCAGTGCTGAAAGGGCGCCGAGCGGAGGTACGCAGGCGTTTCGGCCCCAAAGAAAAATTCACTTTCACTTGGTGAACGCGTTGAGGCATCGGCGGCGTGCGCCGCGTAGTTTAGCCCGATCGCAATGACCTGCCGGGGCTGCGATGCGGGACTTCCAAAGGACGACGGCGGCACCTCGGCCAGCGGGGTTTCCGCTCCATTGCTCCAGCGTGAAGGCAACGCTGCGAAGCTCGTGCCAGTGCTCGTAGCATTCCCGGATCCGGGGACTGAAATGTCCGCCGGTTTAAGGACTGCTCGGCGCAGGACTCTCGTCTTCGCGCATGGCCGCTTCTACGAGGATATGGCGGCGATAATGCCTTGACGCCGTTGTCCTCGGAGCAGGTCACGTGGTTGGACGCGATGAGGGCATTCGACCATTTTGGACAGTAGGATCACCGTGAGAATGACGCAACGAGGCGGGCGAGTGGCGGAGGCGCATGCCCGGCCGGTAATGCGTCGACTAGCAGGGGAGCGTATCGGACCTTGTTACCGCTGCGTCCTCCGAAGAACCGGCGCAACTGCGCCGTTATGGGCCGCTGTCGCAGTGACGGCTGGCGTTGGAGAAGCCGGAACGACGCGAGTTCGCGTTGAGCCGCAATGACATTGAGCACGGCATCGATCCCAAGGCAGCGGATGAGTTCGTCCTCTAGATCGTCGTGACAGACGTGGAACCCAAGCTCGGCTAGCGAACCGGAGCCGATACCTGCCCGGCCGAGTGCGCGGGCGATGCCAGGAGATTCCCCTGCATCACACAGGCCGAACAACCGGTGGCCTGCGCCATTCGGGCCGTAGCGGTCGAGGAAGCGGACGATACTTGTCGCGCCTCCCATCGGTACGACCGAGACGCGCAAGGCTGTCAGGTCATGGCCAAGGCGAAAGGCCAGCGTCTCGACCGCCAGCCGGTCACTCTCGCCCTCGACCAACACGGTCGTCGCCTGCATGGAACTAGTATGCCGGACGCCCCCCGTACACAGTGAACACGCAGTATTTCTGACTACCGTGAGAGAAAACCGCCATTTCTGGAAGGATCGCCACTGTGGGAACCGAATACGTCAGGACCGAGGACGACCAGCCGGCGGCCGACGCCAGCCTGGTCGAAGACATTATCGAGCTGCAGCCGTTCACAGCCGGCGAAAAGACCGGGCCCGTGGACACCGCCCATGCCCAGGAACTCCACAACTTTTAGCCCACGCAGCCAGGATGCTGCCCCTTGATTTCCCTTGCAGAGGAAACGGAAGAAGACCGGCACCAAGTGCAGGTCTTCTTCCGTTTCCAGCGGGTACTTTGGTGCGCTTCTCCGCTTTTGAGACAAGAATTCGGGCGTCCCACCGTAAGGTTCGAGGCCAGCGCCGACCCACATTGGACGGAGGCTCCAGGCAGCAGCATCTGTTTGGAAGCTCCGACCGCAATATATGTGAATCCGGGCCAGGAGCCCACCTGCTGGCCAAGGCAATTCACGTGGCATCCGTGGCCAGGGAGGCAGCCCCGAATCTGTCCTCGAACGAATTGCCCAAATGAGTCCGGGGGCAGGAAAGTACGGCACCTAGGGATGGCGAGCGCTGTTCACCGCGCCCGTGGTCCAATCCATCGCGTAAGCGACGGCAGCACCACCGGCGTAGGCCAACAAATCCGCGGTGCCGAACGTGGTCCCGAGGACCAGCCGAAGGGGTGGCCAGGATTCTCCGAGTTCGGCAGGAAGACCAGTGAGCTGGAACAGTTCGATCAGGACACAGACTGTAAAGGCTGCGGCTGCAATCAGTACCTTGGACTTCGACGGAATCAGGATGGCCACGAGAATGTAGACCAGGACCGCGTACATGCCATCACCGGCAGGGCCGGTCCATGTCGCATCGCTGAGCGTGCGAACGCTCAACCCGAGCACAACGCTCATTAGCCCGGCGATGCACAGCAAGGCCCGTCTGATTCTTGAACGCCCCCGTTCGGGAGAACAGCTCACTGCCCGCCTCCATTGTCGAAGCTGCCCATTTTCCTCCCGGATGCCGACCAACGAGAACCTCCGCGTTCAGCCTAGCTCAGCGCTCTGTCGTGGTAGACGAGCCGCCCGATGACGGGGAGCCCGCCAGGGCGGCGGGGCAGTCCCTTACACCACGAAGCGCTTTCTCAGTTATGTAGGTCGTTCCGCTTGAAACCGCTACCGAATAGCTATCTGCGGCAGAACCCACCGGACCTCTTCAGCAACGAGGCTGATGCCGCTCCCTGCCGGTTCATATCCGAGCTCGCGGGCGGCCGCCGAATCTAGCGTCATTGGAGTCTGCCATGGATGCTGTCCTCGGTCGGAGCCGCTGGCGACACGCTCTATGGTTCCTTCCCATGAGAGTTCCGCGGCGATGGCGCCCACGATCTCCTCGGCTGTCGGGGTGTCAGGATCGGCGGCGTTGAGTATACGGCGGCCAGGACGGCCGGCGACGGTCTCGACCAGTGCTGCAGCATTCGCGGCCGCGGTAAGGTGATCGATCGTGTCGCCGTCGGCGAGCTCAATTGTCGGCTCTCCCCGGAGCATCCACTCGACCACGCTCGTGGTGCGCGCGTTCCGTGCCCATCGTCCGTGGACCTTCGACGGCCGGATTACGGTTACCGGGAGGCCGGAGTCGAGGGCGGCCAGCTCGGCGGCAACCTTGCAAGCGGCGTACCCTTCCCGGATGAACGGGTCCGTGTCGTCCGTTGCGGGCGGCAGTGTGGGGCCGTCTTCGCGAACCGGCCCGGCGAACTGCGGCGGATCGTCCCCGTTGATGTGCCGCCCGGAATCGTCGACGTAGACGGCTCGGCTCGAGACCAAGACCAGGCTTTCAACCGATGCCATCGCCGGTAGGAGTGCCCGCACGTCCGCGGCGGTGTAGGCAACGAGGTCCACGAGCAGATCCGCGCCGTTCCCCACGAGCCGTTCCACCCCGCGGGTGTCGCTGCGCTCAAGCTGGTGGAAGCGCACACCGCACTCTGACAATTCCCTCGGCATCCGGGAAGGATCGCGGCCGGTCACCTCCACATCCCAGCCGGCCCGGGAAAGCAGCATCGCTGTCGCACCGCCCATGGCACCAGTGCCACCCAACAGAACTGCACGCACTCCAACCTCCGCACCAGCCAACCTTCGCACTCTACGGGAACCAAGGCGGCCTGCCGAACCCTCGACGGGACGGAAGCCGAAGGCTCTCAGCAACCGGCAGGTCCAAGTTCTCCGCATCTATCTGCACCAGCTGGGGAGGAAACCCGGAAGGCTGCGGACGTGTCTTCCGGTGTCCAGCTCGATGATCTCGGTCCGCATGGGTGAATGGGCGGGCAGGACAGGGTACCGGTCAGCGGCGCCTTCGGGCGCTGTTGCTTCGACTGCTATGAACTTTCCGTCCGGGGAGGGGCAGTAACCATCGATGCGTGACCAGACGGGATCCGGTTGGTAGAGCGTCTTTGATCCCGTCGCATCTGTCACCGTGAGCACGGATGTGACCTTACCTGCGGTGTTTTCGCTGGTGCTCTGGGTGTACCGGCCGCTTTCGTTGAGGAGAACCGTGGCACCTGGCCATGACCTGTCGTTGCGGCTGACCGGCTTGAGGTCGAGCGGGCTGGCGGTCCCGTTAGTGAGATCGATCGTTGAGTTTTTCGCGACCTTGTTCGTGGGGTCGGACGATGCGTCGACGACGTAAATTTTCCTGGTTCCGGGAACGAAACCGTGGAACTCGGCGTGCAGGCCCAGCGGCGCGGGGTTTGCGGCAGCAAGGGCGTCGGCGAGGAACATGGTTCCGGATTCATTCTGCACTACCAGTGAGAAGGTGTTCGGGACGAAGGCCCAGTCGAGGACTGAAACGGGCTTTCCATCGAGACCGCGGATTTCTCGCGGGGGCGTTGAGGGATCCTCGGTGTCGTAGACGAACAAGGTCTTCCAGTGCTGCTGTGACGGCGGGGTGCTTGAGAAGGCGAAGCCGACGAATCTCTTGGAAGCTGCGCGCAGGAGTTCGACTTTTCCGGCTCCCGGAAGCGGCACCTGGGCCTCTGGTCCGCCGGACAGGGGGATGATCTCAAGGGAGCTGGAGTTGTCGTCATTGATCGTGACGGCGGCAAGGGCGGTGGGGAGCGCGGCGTATTCCTGGATCCGGGGGGCGGTAAGGATGACGGTGCCGTCGCCCGAGTCGGCGATGTTGGTTCCCCGTATGGTGTCGGGTTTCTTCTTTCCGGCGTTGTCGTCGGTGACGTCGCGTTCGAGCGTGTAGAGCTCGAAGCCGGAGGTGCCGGCTGTCCCTTCCAGCGCCGACACCGCGTTCGGGCGTGGTTCGGTGGCGATATTCGCAGCCGTGAGGGCCGCACAGAGCACCAAAAGGAGCGCGATCGTGCCGCGGAGCCGTACGGCATATGAGAGCCCGCGCGGGCGACGGGCAGGTGCCGGGATGTGTTTGGTTGGCCGGGGTCTTTTGCGTTGGGCCGCGGAGCGCTTAGTAGACATACGGAGAATCCGGCTTCGGAACAGAAGTGATGGAGTCAGGGACCATCACCAAAACCTCATCGCTCATCCGGCTCGGGTTGGTTCGGAAGCCGCCGGAGACGGTTACCCAGCTGTCGGTATCGAACCGGTCCTGCCAGCCCGGGGCGTATACCGGCAGGCCGATTGGCTGGGCGTCCACGGCGCAGCATGTCACGACGAAGCGGGCGGCGAAGAACACGTTCTCCGGGTCGCTCTTGTCCGGTGTTACGAATCCGGTGACCGTTGCCGTCTTGCCGGTCAGGTATTCCTCGCCAACCCCCTGTCGCAGCAGCGAGATCCAGTCCTTCATGGTGAACGTTGTGTAGTCAGCGCCCACGAGTTCGACGGCTTCGTCCCTCGACAGCGTCGATGCCGAGCCGTTGAGGTCGCGCTGGGTGACCGTCGCGGTGCTGAGAGTGGACGGCGGCAGGATCAGTAGTCCCACGACGGCCGCGGCGGCGATCAGAGTGCTTCCTGCGGCGCCCAGCCGTCTCCAGCGGCGGTTGCCGGCGTCGGCATGCCCGTGCTCGTCGGGATGCGCGGCGGAACCGCCGGGAACCAGGACGAACGCGGCCAGCGCCAGAACCCCGGCGATCAAGGCCATGATGATGGTGAACACGAAGTACCGCGGGTGGATGTAAAGAGCGAGCTGCCCTGTGAAGCCCAGCCAGAGGGTGGCAACGACGCCGATGATGCTCAGCAGCACGCCGAGCCAGCGGTCAAGAAGGCGCCTATAGAACATAGTTGACCGCCAATCCCAGGGCGGCGGAGCACAGTGCGACCACCACGGTGAGCTGCAGGAGTGTCTTCGCTGTGAATGTGGTGCGAAGGAGGGCGAGCATCTTCACGTCAATCATCGGCCCGAATACCAGGAATGCAACGATGGAGCCCGGCATGAACGTTGCGCCGAAGGACAGGATGAAGAACGCGTCCACGTTGGAGCACACCGCCACGACAAAGGCCAGGACCATCAACGCTGCGACCGACCAGACTGGGCTGGCCCCCACCGAGACCAGGACGTCCCGCGGAACCCCGACCTGTATCAAGCCCGCGATGCCGGCTCCGATGAACAGGGCAGGCATCATGGCGCCGGTCTCCCGGACAAACAGCTGTACGCTGCGTCCCACTCTCCCCGCTGCCTGCCCGGCGTGGTCCTCCAGGGAACACTCCTCCTGGAACCGGGACGTTAACAGGACCTCGGGGCGGGGATGGCGGCTATAGATCCATCCGATCAGGTTGGCGATGAGGAAGCCCCCCGCAATGCGCGAGACGAGGATGCCGTTGTCCCAGCCGAACGCCTGTTGGGTGGTGATGATCGTGACCGGATTCAGGATCGGCGCAGCAAACAGAAACGTCATGGATTCGGACACGGTCAGCCCCCGGACGATCAGCCCCCGGGCCAGGGGAACATTCCCGCATTCGCACACCGGAAGCAGCATGCCCAGCAGGGAAAGAATCGGCCGCCTAAGCGCCGGACTCGCAGGCAGCCAGCGGAGGATGAACCCGTCCGGCAGCCAGATCTGCACTCCGATCGAGAGCACAATGCCGAGGAAAACGAAGGGGAGGGATTCGATCACCACGCTGATCGACAGCGAAACAAAATCGCGGGCAGCATCCGCCAGCCAGGCGCTTCCCTCCTCCGCCGGAGCGAGGATTCGGAGCGCCAGCAGGGCCGCGAAGACTGCCAATCCGATCAGCAGCGCCGCAGTAGGCCGGAGCCGGGTTCCAGGGAGCGCATGCGTGGGGGCGTCAGGGCGTGCCTCGACGTGTTTGTCTGTGGCTGGCACCGGCACGGGCACTCCCTACTGGGTCGCATCCGTCTGTCCCTGTCGCCGGCGCGGCTGCCGGGGACAGCCGGCCGGAAGACGGTGACCGACAGACACAGCGAAGCTACGTTTCACAAAGCACCGTCCCGCCCGGTCCGGTGCAATGGCCCCAGTCTAGGCAAAGGACCCCGAAAGCTCATGAGTGGCCGCTACCTGAGTTTCTCACCCGTAACCACTCGCATCAACGGCCTCATGCGCATCAGTGCCGCCTGTCTCGGTGCGGGTGGTTAGCAAGCCTAAACGATTGTCCGTGATGGTCGGCGGTGCTTTGATGGTTGTCGGATGCCTCGGCATATGGGGCATGCCGCCATACTTTCACCGGGACCGGCGGAGGGCAGGAGGATCGGGCTGTCCATTCTCCTTCGCCATCTTTGCCTTGGTCCGGGGCTTCGTCATCCTGTCGTGGAATCACAAGTCAGCGGAACGTTTCACCATCTGGCGCGAACGTTGGGCTTGGACGCCAGAACGGACGCCGCGCGATCCCAACTGGGGTGGGACGCCCATCAGGAGCGGGCGCCAGTTCTCAGGGGGCGTGTGCTCCAAGCCATATCGTCTACTTCATTAGCATGTGCAGTGAGGGAAAGAAGGCATGATGACCGAGACATCCACAGGGCCCCATCCGTCCACGGGTGACACCGTTCTGTCGCTCGGTCTGCATCCGAGCGCCGCCGACCTTAGCCGCTACCCGGAAATCACCCAAGAGATGTTGGTGACCCGGATCGCGGCGGGTGAGGCGGCCTTGCGCGAGGCGGGGTTCGACATCGTGCCATGCCAAATCCCAGCCGACCTGGATGAGGCCGAAAAAAGGGTCCGTGAGTGCATTGCCGAGCAACCGGTCCAAGTCGTGATGATCGGCGCGGGCCTGCGAATGGCCGCGGAGCACACCTTGCTGTTCGAGCACGTCGTCAACCTGCTCAACGAGCTCGTCCCCGGCATCGTGTTCTGCTTCAACACGTCACCGGAGACCACCATTGATGCATTGCGCCGATGGGCGCGCCCCAGCTACTGAAACGGCAGAAATCCTCCCCGCTTGGCAGTCGGTCGAGGGTCAACTGCGAGGGCCGGGTCTGGTCCCGGGCCGCAGTGCGTCCCACAGGCCGCATCCGCTGCGGTCCTGATGCGCCGCAAGTGGACGGGGACATCTTGGCGCCCAATGCGGCCAGGGCAGCTTGGACGTGCTCGAGTGCCCTTCTGTGTTGGGGCAGTCATCGATGTGGAGAAGTTCTATTCTCATTTGGTCCTTGTCCGGGTCGTCGGCCGACTGGAAGCGGAGTTTTATGCCGCATTGCGTGGTGCGAACATAATCACGGCCACCCCGAGCAGGCAGATCACGGAGCCGGTGATGTCCCAGCGGTCGGGCCGGAACCCGTCGAAGATCATGCCCCAGGCCAGGGACCCGGCCACGAACACGCCGCCGTAGGCGGCGAGGATTCTGCCGAAGTGGGCGTCCGGTTGTAGCGTGGCGGCGAAGCCGTAGATCCCCAGGGCGAGGATCCCGAGTCCGGCCCACCACCATTCCTTGCCCTCCCTGACTGACTGCCAGACGAGCCAGGCCCCACCAATTTCAGCCGCTGCGGCGAGGGCGAACAACAGGACGGTTTTTGCGATGGTCACGGATCTATTTTGGCAGAACCGACCCTGACCTTCTTTGGTCGGCCCTACGCAGCCTTTCGTTTAGGGGCCCCGCCCGGTTCAGATGGCGGGGGAGCGGCGTTCGATCAGAATGGTGTCGCGCCACTGCCCCGTTAGTGGCCCGTGGGTCATCCTGGCGATGCGGTGCCTGCGCCCGACGACGACGTAGCCGTTGGCGAGGTGGAGTTTGAGGCTGGCTTCGTTTTCGGGGAAGACGCTTGCCTGGATGGTCCAGATCCCGTCAGCCTCGGTGGATTCTGCCAAGGCCCCCAGCAGCACCGCTCCCAGGCCAGTTTCGAGGTGTTGAACTGTTCCCAGTCGGGCGCCTCTGATTCGAAGGTGGCGTGCCCGGTGCCGATGCCTTCACGGTAGATCTGTTGGATGACTGGCCAGTCGTCGCGGCGCATGGCACGGATCGTGATCGCGGATGGTTCCGGCGCGGTCACAGGGTCGCCAAGAGCCCGGCCGTCTGTTCCAGGGCGCCGGGGACCAAGGAGTAATAGGCCCAGGTGCCACGCTTTTCGCGGTGCAGCAGCCCGGCCTCGACCAGGATCTTCAGGTGGTGGGAGACTGTGGGCTGGCCCAGGTCCAGCGGACCGGTCAGGTCGCACACGCAGGATTCGCCGGAGGCGTCGGCCTTGACGATGGAGAGCAGCCGTAGCCGGTTCGGGTCGGCCAGCGCCTTGAAGACTAGGGCTTTCCGCTTTGCCTCCTCGGCGCCCAGGGCTGGGGGCCCTGCCGGGGCGCAGCAGGCTTCATCCGTGGCCGACCCGAGTACGGGCAACAATTTCATGTACCCATTATGCCCCAATATTGATAATCATCAATGTATAAGCCGAAGAGCTCGACTCGGCCGGACAGGGTGCCGCCGAAGGCTATGAACTGGTCGTTTCGGAGCTGCGCGGAAGAACGACGTCGTCCGCCGCGCGGTCCGCGGAGGGGAACAGGATTACGAGGAGCCCAAGTCCTGCAGCCGCGCCGACGAGCTGCGCCAGGACAAAGCCGGGAACGGACGCCGGGGCGATGCCGGCGAAGGTGTCACTGAAGATGCGGCCGACTGTCACCGCCGGATTCGCGAACGAGGTTGAGGAGGTAAACCAGTACGCGGCGCCAATGTAGGCGCCCACGGCGGGAGCTGCAAGGACGCCCCGTTTGGTGGCGGCCAGGGCGAAGATCAGCAGGATGAGCCCGGTGGTCGCTACGACCTCGCCCAGCAGGTGCCCCGTCGATGCCCGGTCCTTGACCGAGACGGAGGTGCCCACCTCAAACATGGCGTTCGCCACGACGCTGCCGCTGATGGCACCCACGATCTGCGCAACGGTGTATGTGCCCAGTTCCGGCAGGGCCAGTCCGGCACCGCCGCGCCGGCCCAACACAAAGTCCACCAGCGAGACCACGGGGTTGAAGTGGGCGCCGCTGACGGGACCGAACACGAGGATCAGGACTGTCAGGCCCAGCACGGTGGCGGTGCTGTTCTGCAGCAGCTGCAGCCCGACGTCGTTCGGGGAAAGCTGCTGGGCGGCGATCCCGGAACCGACAACGATCATCACGAGCAAACTGGTGCCGAGCAGTTCGGCGAGGGCACGGCGCCACAGCGGCGGATGTTGAGAAGTCATGCCAACAGCTTGACTCAAGATATTTACTCAGTCAAAATTGAACCAATGAATACTGACCCAGTTGAAGTCTTTCGGGCGCGGGTCGCCAAGCATGCGGCCCTCGCGGATCCTGCGCGGCTGCGGATCGTGGACCTGCTGACCCTGGGAGACCTTTCCCCTACGGAGCTGCAGGCCGAACTCGGGATGCCGTCAAACCTGCTGTCCCACCACCTGCGCGCGCTGGAAGGCGCGGGCCTGGCGACGCGCCACCGGTCGGAGGCGGATAAGCGCCGCAGCTACATCCGGCTCGCCGCGGGGGCGTTGGAGGGACTGGCTCCCGGCCGCGAACACGGAGCCCGCCGAGTCCTCTTCGTCTGCACCCGGAACAGCGCCCGGTCCCAGCTGGCCGTCGCACTCTGGAACTGTGTCAGCGAAATCCCCTCGACCTCCGCGGGCACGCATCCCGCGGACCACATCGACCCGGGCGCCATTGATGTTGCCCGCCGCCACGGCGTCGCTCTCGCGGACGTTCCGCCGCGCCGGCTGGATGAGGTGGCGAACGATGGAGACTTCGTTGTGACCGTGTGCGATAACGCCCACGAGGAAATCCGCGACCTGGGCGGGATCCACTGGTCCGTTCCGGATCCGCTCCGGCTGAACACCGAGGACGCCTTCGAAGGCGCTTTCACTGACATCGCACGCCGCATCAGCGGCCTCGCACCCCGCCTGCACGCCGCGTAAAACCCGACAACCCGCCAATATTGACAAGTGTCGATTTGTTGTTCGATACTGCATGCATCGACAGGCATCAATGTCTAGTCGCTCAGTGCGGGGACAATGACCTCATCAAAAACCGATCCATACGTAACTGATTCCAGGAGAAAACCCGTGACCGCCGAAGCCGCCAAGAAGCCCTCCGTCCTGTTTGTCTGCGTCCACAATGCCGGCCGTTCCCAGATGGCCGCCGCCTTCCTGACAACCCTCTCGAAGGGCGGCATCGAGGTCCGCTCCGCGGGATCCCAGCCCGCTGACAAGGTGAACCCGGCCGCCGTCGAGGCCATGGCCGAGCTCGGCATCGACATGTCCGCCGAGATCCCGAAGGTCCTCACCACCGAGGCCGTCAGGGAATCGGACGTGGTGATCACCATGGGTTGCGGCGATGAGTGCCCGTACTTCCCCGGCAAGCGTTATGAGGACTGGGTCCTGGAGGACCCTGCCGGCCAGGGCGTCGACGCCGTCCGCCCGATCCGCGACGAGATCAAGACCCGCATCGAGGGCCTGATCGCTTCCCTCAGCCCCGCCGCCAAGTAACTGTCCCGGACACCAGGAGAGATCTTCGTGAGCACCAAAGAAGTAAGCACCGAACAGCTGATCATCATCGGGTCCGGCCCCGCCGGCTACACCGCGGCCATCTATGCCGCCCGAGCCGGACTGAAGCCCCTGGTTCTGGCCGGGGCGGTCACTGCCGGCGGCGCGCTGATGAACACCACCGAGGTGGAGAACTTTCCCGGCTTCCCCGGCGGTATCCAGGGGCCCGAGCTCATGGACGGCCTGCAGCAGCAGGCTGAACGGTTCGGCGCGCAGGTGGTGTTCGACGACGTCACCGAGGTTCAGCTGACCGGTCACCTCAAGCGGGTGGTCACCGGTGCCGGCGACATCCACGAGGCGCCCGCTGTCATCCTCGCCACCGGCTCCGCATACAAGGAACTGGGCCTGGCTGAGGAGAAGAAGTTCAGCGGCCACGGCGTCTCCTGGTGCGCCACCTGCGACGGATTCTTCTTCCGCGACCAGGACATTGTGGTGGTGGGAGGCGGGGACTCGGCCATGGAGGAAGCGACCTTCCTGACCCGCTTCGGGAAGTCCGTGACCGTCGTGGTCCGCAAGGGTGAGTTGCGCGCTTCCCGGATCATGGCCCAGCGGGCCAAGGACAACCCGAAGATCAGCTTCGCCTGGCACTCGGCCGTCAGCGCCATCCACGGTGACGGCAAGGTCACTGGTGTGACGCTGAAGGACACCCGCACCGGCGAAACCCGCCAAAAGGCCGCGACCGGAATCTTCGCGTGCGGCGACGCCGTGGACCACCGCTACCGCCAGGCCATCACCGCCGCCGGCACCGGCTGCGCCGCCGCCCTGGACGCCGAACGTTACCTGGCCGCCCTGGACGACGCGGACAGCATCGCCACCGCCTTGGTGGAAGAACCCACCCACGCCTAATCCAGTACAGGGGAGGAGGTGAGCTGAATGAACACCGGATGCTGCGACGACGGTTGCTGCGACAACGATCAGGACTGCTGCTAACACCCTCCCGCCTGCCGGCCCCCACAAGGGACCGGCAGGCATCTCCCACCAAAACCGCCAAACCTACGGATGAAACAGAGGACAACCATGGATTCAGCGAAGAACCTTCCCGTTGCTGTGATCGGCGCCGGCCCCGTGGGTCTGGCCGCCGCCGCCCACCTGCTCGAACGCGGCCGCGAACCCCTGATCCTCGAAGCCGGGCCCACAGCGGGCGCCGCCATCGAGCAATGGCGCCATATCCGCCTCTTCTCCCCGTGGCGGTTCAACATCGACGCCGCCGCCGTCCGCCTGCTCGAGACAACCGGCTGGGAATCACCCCGGCCCACGGCCCTTCCCTACGGCGGGGAACTCATCGACCAGTACCTGACACCGCTGGCCGCCCTTCCCGAGATCGCTTCCCGGTTGCAGACCGGCGCCAAGGTACTCGCCGTGACCCGCACGGGCATGGACAAGACCCACACCCGCAACCGCGACACCGCACCCTTCGTCGTCCGGGTTCAGCATGAGGACGGAGAAACCCGCGACCACACCGTGGCCGGAGTCATTGACGCCTCCGGCACGTGGTCTATCCGCAACCCGCTCGGCACCTCGGGCCTGGCCGCCATCGGCGAGGATGCCGCAGCCGACCGGATCTCCGCCCCGCTCCCGGACGTCACCGGCCGCGACCGCGCAGCGTTCGCCGGCCGCCGTGTCCTGGTCGTCGGCGCCGGCCACTCCGCCGCCAACACTCTGATCAGCCTCGCCGATCTCGCCAAGGAAGAACCGGACACCCGGATCCTGTGGGCGGTCCGCGGCGCGTCCGCAGAGAAGGTCTACGGCGGCGGGGACGCCGACGGGCTGCCCGCCCGCGGCCAGCTCGGTGCCCGACTGCGCCGCCTCGTCGAGGCAGACACCATCGAACTGCACACCGGCTTCGGCATCGCTTCCCTCAAGGCACTGGCTTCCGGCGTGACAGTCGAAGCGGTTGACGGCCGCACCTTGGACGCCGACGTCGTGGTGCCCTGCACCGGCTTCCGGCCGGACCTGGAGATCCTGCGCGAACTCCGCCTCGAACTTGATCCCGCCGTCGAAGCTCCCAGGGAGCTGGGCCCGCTGATCGACCCCGAATTCCACTCCTGCGGCACCGTCCCCCCGCACGGCGCGAGGGTCCTGGCTCACCCGGACAAGGACTTCTACATCGTGGGCATGAAGTCTTACGGACGGGCGCCGACCTTCCTGCTGGCCACCGGCTACGAACAGGTCCGTTCCGTGGTGGCCGCCCTCGCCGGAGACCGTGAAGCCGCGGACACCGTCCACCTCGAACTCCCCGAGACGGGCGTCTGCAACACCGACGCCGGCACCAGCTGCGACGTCCCCGCATCTGCCGCGGCCACTCCAGACGCGGAGGAGGCGGGATGCTGCGGCGCGCCGGAACCGGTGCTGGTCGGTTTCCCTACCGGCCTGGCCCACGGCCGCTCCGGCATAAACTAGGACCCCCGCCGACCGAGCAATGGAGTGCTTCCCTGCCGGCAACCGAATTCTCGACCCCGCCGTCGTGACTGTAGTGTCCGAGATGGGCCCGGACCTGTCCCGGAACTACCCCCTTCGACACGGTCCGGGGGATCCGCGACCTGATCCACGCCAGGGTCAAAACCCTGGTCGACTCACTCACAAAGGAAACAACGCATTCATGACCCAGGAAACGTTCAACGCCCAGAAGATCCCCGCCGTGCTCTTCGTCTGCAGCAAGAACGGCGGCAAATCCCAGCTCGCCGCCGGACTGATGAAGCAGCTCGCCGGCGGAGCCGTCACCGTATACTCCGCTGGCACCAAACCGGGCAGGTCCCTCAACCCGCAGGCCGTGGAGTCCCTGACCGAACTCGGCATCGACATCACCGGAGAACACCCCAAACCCGTCACCGACGAGGTCCTGGACACCGTGGACGCCGTCATCATCCTGGGCACCGAAGCGAAGCTCGAACCGCACGAGGGCACCCGCTTCGAGATCTGGGAAACAGACGAGCCCTCCGACCGAGCCATTGAAGGCATGGAACGCATGCGCCTGGTCCGGGATGACATCAAGGCCCGGGTCCAGAAGCTCCACTCGGAGCTGACCGGGGACTAGCATGCCCGCCCCCGCGGTAACCCGGTCACTGGTCGCGGAGGGTGCACCGCGCGGGGGTCTCGCCGCACTGTGCATCACCCAGACCACCGGGCGGGGCGTGCTCTACTATGCGCTGTTGGCGGCGGTCCGTCCCATCCTCGAGGACACCGGCTGGGACCCCGCCGTCGTGACCGGGGCGTTTCGGCCGGACTCCGGGCGGGCAGGGTGAGGACCCTGAACTCATCGATCCCGGCGGCTCTGCGGTGGAGACCTGCCGCGAGGACTACCCGTACGAGGAGCGGATGTCGCGGGAGGAATAGGAGCTCGAGAAATACCGCCTGCAGGCCGAACTACTGAAGTTCCAGTACTGGGGCCAGGACCACGGCCTCAAGAACGTGATCGTTTTCGAGGGGCGCGACGCCGCCGGCAAAGGCGGGACGATCAAGCGATTCACCGAACACCTGGATCCCAACGGGTCATGGGCTTCTGCACCGACGAGGAGTATCGCACCCTTATGGAGCAGGCGCCGGTTTTTGAGAAGATGCTGGTGGACTCCGGGATCCACCTGAACAAGTTCTGGTTCTCAGTGACCCGCCACGAGCAGCGCACCCGCTTTGCAATCCGGCAGATCGACCCGGTGCGGCGCTGGAAGCTTTCGCCCGTGGACCTCGCCTCCCTGGACCGGTGGGAGGCCTACACGGAAGCCAAGGAAGAGACGTTCCTGCGCACCGATACCGATCACGCGCCGTGGATCACCATCAAGTCCAACGACAAGAAACGGGGACGAATCAACGCCATCCGATTCTTCCTCAACCAATTCGACTACGACGACAAGAACATGTCCGTCGTTCATGACGCTGATCCGCTCCTCGTGCGCCGCGGCCGCGAAGCCGTCGGAGACTGAACCCCATCCAGCCAGCTGGAGTTCACCCTGCCGGCGCGTGGCTTCGGGGACGTCAGATATCCGCGGATTCGGCGGCGAACTCGCGTTTGAGTCTGTTCTTGGCTCCGTGTTCGACCAGGGTCGGGATGTAGGTCCGGATCCTGCTGGCATCCAATGATTCGTATTCCTCCGCGACGACCCGGGCTACGCGGGAGCGGGGGGCGCCGGGATAGCGTGCGGCGAGCCGGTCAGTGACTTTGGCGATGGTGTCGTGCTTTTCCGTGTCGTCCATCAGACAAGTTTGATGCCCGGGGCTGCAGGCGTCCATCAGCTTCCTTAGGGTTTGCGCGGCCCGGGCCCGGGCACGAAGAAATCATGCGGCGGAAACTTTCGTGCAACCCTGAACGTGCACTCTGTGAGAGCGGAACGCTTCGGAAAGGATGCGACTCATGACCATGAGTGTAGAAACTGTTGTGGGTACCTGCCATGAACTCGCTGCCGGGGATTTCATCGTCGCGCGGTACAAGGGTGCCCTCGTTCACCGCGGACGCGTGACCGAGCGGGTCCCGGACCACGGCCTGTTCTGGATCCTGGACGAGCTGACCGGCGGGCGGCGTTTGCTGGACATGGCCGACCTTGAGATCGCCCTTGTGTGCAGCGGCAGCACCGCACCGAAGGCCCCGGACGCTGAGCGGGCCGCCGCCTGACCCTCAACGGGCGCACTGACGCACTCGAGCCGACCCTCGTCACGCTGACTGATGCCTCCGACGTTTTCCGCTCTTCCAGCATCCCGGAACCGAATTCATCTACATGCTCGCCGGCAAGATGATCTACGGCCACGGGGCCTCGGTCCTTTACAGCTGCTGCCGAACCTTCCGCCGGAGGGATGAGCCCAATAGTGATGCGCCCACAAGGGCGAACAGCGAACCTATTCCAAAGAACAACCATGTGCCGAACATGTTGACGTTTCTGAATTCGCCGACGATAGCGCCACTTTCGGGATGGCGGGTGTCATAGGTTACCACGCTGTCACCGATCTTCCATTCGCATGGGTAGACGTACAGCTCAGACTTTGCCTGGATTCTCTCGTGGTTGGATTTGAGCCGTCCACCCGGTCCCGTTCCAGTACTGCATTGAGTCGGGATAGTACGGGGACGGATACCAGGGGAGGATGCATTTCCTTAGACGCGATTAGTTTCCGCGGGCCGGCCCGATCTGGCTATCTGGCTATCGGCAGTTTCGTCTATGACGCGGGCCGGGCGCCCGTTTTGAGTGAAGAAGTTAGGTTAGCCTACACTTTGCAATGGTCTTCTCCTGTCGTTTCAATGCGTCTGCCCCGTTTACAGGCGCTCAATCTAGGTGGTTTTCGTTGCGCAATTCTTTCCCGCTGCTTGTGTCCCTGGGGCTCGCGGCGCTTCTCCCACTGTCCGGCTGCGGCTTCAGCGGCGCGGCAGGAAACACCAGCAAGGCGGCCGACCTTGACCAGCGGATCGTCGTCGACAACTTCCGGGCGCCGGTAGCTGACTGGGCACTGGAGAGCGACGCCGCCTACATCCTCTCCCTGTCCGGCTGCCTTGAGACCCTGACCCGCTATGACGAGGCACAGGGAAAGATCGTGCCCTCCCTGGCAACAGACTGGAAGCAGGTTTCCGCCCTTGAATGGGACTTCAAGATCCGCGAGGGCGTCAAGTTCCAGGACGGGAGCGCGCTGACCGCCGATGCCGTGGTCGGTTCCCTGCAGAACGTCCTCGAGGCCGACGTCCCGGCCCGCGCCTTCAGCCCCAAGGTGGTCAGCGCGGTCAAGGCCCTCGACGGTCACACGGTCCGCGTGACCACCCCGACCGAGAGCCCTCTGGTTCCGTACCGACTGGCGAGCGTCAACACGGGCGTGCTGTCCCCGGCCGCATTCAAGGGCGAAACAGTCGATCCCTTCGGCCACTGCACCGGCCCCTTCAAACCGGTGTCCGAGAAGCCGAAGCAGTCCCTGACCCTGGACCGCAACGAAAACTACTGGGGCGGGCAGGTGCAGCTCGCCGGCGCGGAGATCCGGTTCATCACCGACGGAGCCACCCGTACGGCTCAGGTCCAGACGGGCGAAGCGGACGTGTCCCTCTCCATTCCCGTCTCCGGCCTTGCGGCCTTGGAAGCGGACTCCAACGTCAAGGTCCTCAAAGCCGATTCGCCGAGGACCGCCACGCTGTACATGAACAACGGAAAGGCTCCGTTCGACGACGTCGACTTCCGCAAGGCGGTCCGCGCGGCTCTCGATCTGGATGCCCTCGCCGCCAGCGTTTATGAAGGTGCGGCCGTCGCGGCCAGCGGGCCGTTCGCCCCCTCGGAGCCCTGGGCCAGTGAAGGTGCCGAGGCGCCCAAACAGGACGTTGAGGCTGCCAAAAAGCTGCTTGCCTCCGCCGGCTACACCGCCAGCCGGCCGCTGGAGATCGTGGCCATCGTGGAACGCGCGGAGTTCGCGGACGTGGCCACCGTCATCCAGGACAACCTGAAGGCCGTGGGTGTTCCTGTGAAGATCCAGACCAAGGAATACGCTGCGGTGGAACCGGACCTGCTGTCCGGCAACTATGACATGGTGCTGAGCCAGCGTAACCGCCTGATCGACATCGCCGATCCCATCGGCTTCCTCACCGCTGACTACACCTGCGATGGCAGCTACAACCTCAGCCATTTCTGCAACGAGGAGTACGACAAGAAGGTTGCCCAGGCCGCCAAGACGGCCGGCGCCGAGGAGCGTTACAAGCTGTACGCCGAGGCCGGACAAATCCTCCAGGACCAGGCGGTGAACGTTTGGCTCGTCAACGAGCAGGCAATCGACGCCGTCCGCACCGATCTGCAGGCCCACGTCCAGGACCCGCTGTCCCGTTACGTGCTCCGGGCGGATACTGCCAAGTCGGGATCCTGACCATGGCCTTCCCCCGCAGGGAATCCCACGAGCGGGTTCCCCGATGATGCTGTTCCTCGCCAGAAGATCGGCGGCCCTTGTGACCGCCGTTCTTCTGGCGTCTTTCGTGGTGTTCCTTATCCCTTACGTGACCCCGGGCGACCCGGTGCGGAAGATCATACGTTCCCGGGTGGCCGGAGAGGCGATCGAGGACTCCGCCGTCGATTCCCTGGCCCTTCAGCTGGGACTGCAGGATCCCCTGTGGTCGCAGTACCTGCGCTGGCTGGGGCGGCTTGCCACCGGCGACATGGGGCTGTCCTACACCAGCCGCACGCCGGTGGCCGACCAGGTGCTGCCCGCCCTCTGGGTCACGCTCAGCCTGGTGGTCATGACCCTGGCCGTGGCGGTACTGATTTCTGTGCTTCTGGGCGTTGCGGCCGCACTGAACGAGGGACGCGCGGCCGACAAGGCCATCACTGCGGTCAGCCAGGCGTTCATCGCCATGCCGGAATACTGGCTCGCGCCGATGCTCGTGCTGGTCTTCGCGCTCGAGCTGTCAGTCCTGCCCTCGGCAGGCTGGGAAGGCCCGACGTCGGCAGTTCTGCCCGTGGCCGTCCTCGCCTTGCGGCCGGCCAGCCATTTCACTTCCGCCGTCCGGGAGGGAATGCTCGAGGCCCTGGGTGCCGACCATGTTGCTGCCGCGCGGGGCAGGGGACTCAGCCACTTCCACACCGTGCGCAAGCACGTCATCCCCAACGGCCTGCTGCCCCTGACCACCCTGGTGGCGGTGTGGTTCGCCGGCCTGCTGGGCGGATCCGTCATCGTCGAGGTCATTTTCGCCATCCCGGGCATGGGACGCCTGCTCTTCGACGGCGTCCTGAACAGCGACATTCCGCTGGCCCAAGGGGCGGTGGTGCTCGTCGTCGGGCTTGCCGTGCTGCTGACAACAGCAGCGGACCTGGTCCACGGACTACTCAACCCCCAAGTCAGGATGCGCCATGCGTAACCTATCCATGCTGAATCTGCCTTTACACTTGCGCGTTGCTGCCTCCGCGCTGGCCCTCATCGTGCTCTCCGTGGTCCTGGCCGGCTGGATCGCACCGTATCCGCCCGCAGAACAGGACCTCGCGTCCCGGCTGGCCGCGCCCGGCGTGGCCCACTGGCTGGGCACCGACCATCTGGGCCGCGACACCTTGAGCCGCCTGCTCGACGGCGGGCGCTTCTCCTTGACCATCGCGGCCCTGGCCACTGTCCTTACGGCGGCAATCGGCACAGCGATCGGCGTGCTCAGTGCCCGACGGCGGGGCTGGCTGGACGAGTTTTTCACCCGCACAAACGACGTCCTCCTGGCAATGCCGGAGATGGTGGTGGCACTGTTCCTGGTGGCCGCGCTGGGTGCCGGCTACCCGTCGCTGCTGCTGGCCCTGACAGTGACCGGCTGGACACCCTTCGCCCGTCTGGCGAGGGCACTCGCCTACGACGTCTCGGCCCGCGGCTTCATCGAGGCTGCCCGTGTACTGGGCTGCCCGCCCTGGTTCATCGTCCTGCGGCACATCCTGCCCCATCTGGCCGGCCCCCTTCTCGGACAGGCAACACTCCGGTTCGGACAGTTTCTGATCAGCGTGGGCGCCCTGTCATACCTGGGTCTCGGAGTGCAGCCCCCGCAGTCCGATTGGGGGTCGATGCTCGCCGCAGCGCAGCCATACGCAGTGAGGTCGCCGATGACCATCCTTGCCCCCGGTTTGGTGATCTTCACGGTGGCACTCTGCGTCACCCTCCTCGGCCAGCACCTCGCGAGCATGTCCAGCAGCAGGCTGCTGCTGGCTGCCGCCCCTGCAGCGGTGGTCACCAGTGTCTGAGGGGCTGTTCATCGAGGGGCTGCGCGTCGGCCAGCGGGCATCCCCGGCCGTTCGTGGGGCAGGCGCCGAGGCGTGCGGAGCGGCCGCCGACGCGTGCGGGGTATCCGCCGGTGAACGGCGACTTCTGCCGTCCGGTAGGGTTCCGTCGCTGCAGGGGCCGCCCTGCCGGCCGGTCCTCGCCGGCGTCGGCCTTTCCGTGGCGCCGGGCGAGTTCGTAGCCCTGGTGGGGTCCTCGGGAAGCGGCAAGACGATGACGGCGCTGTCCGTCCTGGGACTTCTCCCGCCGCAGCTCCATGTCGAGTCCGGGGCAATCCGGCTGGGCGGGGCAGACCTGCTGCGGGCCGGCGACAGGCAGCTCAACCGAATTCGCGGCGGACGGCTGGGCATGCTGTACCAGCAGCCAAAGCGCATGTTCAATCCGCGACTGACAATTGGCAGCCATCTGGCCGAACCGCTGAAGCTTCACCGCGGACTGCGCGGACGCACTGCCAGTGCACAGGCGCTGGAGCTCCTTGCCGACGCCGGCTTCGACGACCCGGCGCGGTGTGCCCGGGCCTATCCCCATCAGCTCTCGGGGGGCATGGCCCAGCGCGCGATGCTTGCGCTGGCCATGGCCGGCCAGCCGGAGATGCTGCTCGCGGACGAACCGACCTCCGCCCTGGACAAGGTGCTGGAGCGGCAGATCCTGGAGCTGATCGACAGCCAAAGGCACCACCACGGGCTAGGGGTCCTTTACATCACCCACGACCTGGCAACCGTCTCCGCATTCGCTGACCGGGTGGTAGTGATGGACGCCGGACGCGTCTTGGAGGCGGGGCCCGTCAGGACCGTCCTCGACACGCCCCGGACCAAATGCACAATGGACCTGCTGGAGGCGTCTGCCCTCGCGCGCCAGCCACTCACGCCGGCTCCGTCCCGCACGATTGTGGCGCTGGACGGTGTCACCAAGCGGTTCCCCTCCACCGGGCGCGGCGCCAGGCCGGCGCTGGAGAACGTGTCGCTCAATTTACAGGAAGGCGAGATCCTCGGCGTCCTGGGGCAGTCCGGTTCCGGGAAAAGCACCTTGGCGAGGCTGCTTGTCGGGCTCGAGAGCCCGGACAGCGGCAGCATCACCCGGTTGCTCCGGACCGAGGACCGGGCGGATAGCGCAAACCATGGCAGGGCTGCCACCATTGCGGCGGACACGGACGTGCAGCTCGTCTTCCAGGAACCGCACGGTGCCTTCGACCCGCGGATGACCCTCCGCGCGAGCTTGGAGGCTCCGCTGCTGCGGAGGCGGAACTGGACGGCCGACGAGCGCAGGAAGCGCGTCGATCAGACCGTTCGGGACGTTGAACTGGACTCCGAGCTGCTGGACAGGTATCCGAGCCAGTGCTCGGGGGGCCAGCTACAAAGGCTCACCATCGCCCGGGCACTTCTTTTGGAACCGGCGGTGCTGATCTGCGACGAGGCCACCTCGGCCCTGGACGCAGTCACGCAACGCAAGGTCCTGGATCTGCTGCTGGGTCTGCAGAAGGTCCGACAGCTTTCCCTGATCATGATCTCGCACGACATGAACGTCATCCGGTACATGAGCCACAGGGTGGCAGTGCTGTATCAGGGTGAATTGGTGGAACTCGCGCAAAACGCCGCCTTCTTTGCCAACCCCCGGCACGGGCACAGCAAGGAACTGGTGGCGGCGGCCGTTCCTTGCCCGAAGGCGGCCGCAGCCGCCACGAGTGTTAGCGCCCCGGCCAGCGAATCCCGGGCCCCGCACGCCCTGAGCCTCGTCAGCACCGCGAAGGATGCCGGCAGCACTGGCTAGTCCTTCGGGTGCAGTCCCGCCTGTTCCACGAGTTCAGCCAGCCATGGTCGATGACCCTGGTGGAAAACCATTCCGTCGGGCAGTCCCTGGACTGTGGGTACGGAATTGGTGATGTCTATGGTGATCCGGCCGCCCGCCATGGGCGCGTTGGTGATGTGCAGGTCACCGTAGGAATCGGGGAGCACTGGATCCAGCCAAAATCCGCCGCGGGAAACGTGTGTGTCGTAGCGCATGAGGCTTGTCACGAGCTGGATCGGGGTGGTCGCCGCCCAGGCCTGGGGGGAGCACGCCGTCGGATAGGGCACTGGCTCAGCGAACTGCTCCCGGCTGAAGCCGCAGAACAGCTCCGGCAGTCGCCCGCCCGAATATTCGGCCGCCTCCAGGAGGGCGGTGGAGATCCGCTTCGCCTGCTCCACGAAGCCGTAGCGCATGAGGCCGGCCACGATCACCGCATTGTCATGGGGCCAGACCGACCCGTTGTGGTAGCTGGCCGGATTGTAGGCGCCCATGTCGCTGGCGAGGGTGCGCACGCCCCAACCGCTGAACATCTCCGGCGACATCAACCGTTCGGCCACCAGCGGTGCCTTGTCCTCATCAATCAGACCCACCCACAGGCAGTGGCCCATGTTGGAGGCGCATGCGTCGACCGGCCGTTTGTTGCCGTCCAGTGCGATCGCGTAGTAGCCGCGCTCGGGCAGCCAGAACTGCTCATTGAACCGCTTCTTCAGTTGGGCCGCCTCGTCGGCAAGTCGGGCCGCCAAAGGCGCGTCGCCGGCGTCGTATGCTATCCAGGCGCGCGCCATGAATGCGTCGTAAACGTAGGCTTGCACTTCGCAGAGCGCGATGGGCGGCTCGGCCATGCGTCCGTTGGCGAAATTGATGCCGTCCCAGGAGTCCTTCCAGCCCTGATTGATGAGCCCCCGGGGGTTGAGGCGCTCATATTCGACGAAGCCGTCGCCGTCCTTGTCCCCATAGTTGCGGATCCAGTCGAGGGCACGGTCGGCATTGGGCAGTAGCGCGGCGATGGTCTCGGCAGCAAAGCCCCAGCGGCTCACCGATCCAAGTACCGCCACGAAAAGGGGAGTGGCGTCCGCGCTGCCGTAGTAGATGCTTTTACCGCCAAGGGAAAGACCGCTTGAGACATCGAGCCTGACCTCGTGCAGGATTTTCCCCGGCTCTTCCTCGCTTACCGGATCCACCACGCTTCCCTGGCGGTCAGCCAACGTCTGGAGCGTGCCGAGAGCCAGTGAGGGGTCCACAGGCATGGACATTTCTGAAGCCCACAGTGAGTCCCTGCCGAACAGGGTCATGAACCACGGGGCGCCGGCGGCCACCACAACACGCTCAGGGTGGTTCGGATCCTCGATGCGAAGCGCGCCCAGGTCATCGTAGCTGCGACGCAGCGTCCGTTCGATGGATTGGTTGCCCATGTGTAGCTTCGGAATCTTCGCCACCCACTCTTGCCGGCGGCGGTCCCTGGGGGACAAGCCATCACCCCCGGTGTGGACGAACGACGGCGGCGGGGGGCTGGCCGCCTCGTTGATCGGCACGGCGGTGAGGACTGTACTCCACTGGCTGTGTGGTGCGACAGTCACGCTGTAGGTCATGGCATCCTGAGTGACGTCGGCTCCGGGCGCCTGGACAAGGATGCCCTTCCGGACATCCTGCCACGTAGCCCGGATGGTCAGGGAATCACCGTCCACGTGCCTGGTCTGGTCCCAGCGCCGGGGGATCCGTGCTTCTTTTACCTCGAAAAGGTCAGCGAAATCCGCTTCGGCCCTCAAGGAAATGACGCAGGTGGCCGGCTCGGTCGAGTGATTGCGAATAGTGACCTGCTCCTGGATCCCGGCGCCCACTTCACGCAGCCGCTCCACTATCACCGGGCTGTCCGCATACCCGTCCGAGCGGGTGACGCGGCCGGCAAACAGCGCCCTGTACGGCTCTTTCGTCTGCGCTGCCAGCGGTTCCAGGGGTTGCCCGTTGACGGTCAGGTTCCAGCGGGACAGGATGCGCGTGTCCTGGTAGAAAACACCGTGCGGATGTTCGGGATGGATATCGCCGTTTGGCAAGGAGATGCAGAAGGATGTGCCTTCCACGAGGGTGACCGTCCCGGCCCCGAGAGGTCCGGCAGCGGTGTCAGCGTTCCATCCAGCCATCCCGGCCCCTTAATGAAAACCAACCGGGCGCCCCGGACCATCAAGTCATCCTTCTGCCGGCATCGCCCTGTTCTTTACGACGCTACTCTTGCTTGCGTGCGGATTCCAGCATGCAGCAGAGACTGTCCGGGGGCTCTAGTCCACGTCACGGGGAGAGTTTTCACCGGTAATGCTTTCTTTGGCTTGCGTTGGTGCGGTGAGATCCTCAACGGCCGTTTGCATGTGCTGCTTGATGGCCTTGAGCAGCCCTTTTCTGTCCCCTGCTTCGAGGAGGTCCAGAAGGTTCTGGTGTTCCTCCACCAGAACGTCCGCGCGTGGATAGGAAACTTCCAGATTGAGAATGCACATCCTGGATTCTGCCGCGAGGGTCTTGTAGATCCGGATCAGGCGGGTATTGCCTGCACCGGCAACGAAAGAGGTGTGGAATTCCATGTCCAGCCGCGCAATTGCCTGCCAGTCGGACACGGCGACCTGCTTTGCCATGTCTTTGACGATCCCCTTCAGCACTTGGCAGGTGTCGTTGATCTGCTCTTTCCCGGCGTCCAGCAGAGTATTTGCGGCGGTGGATTCGACGGCCTCGCGGACGGCGTAAATCTCCTTGATGTCGCCAGCTGATAGCTCCAGGACGAACACCCCCCGGTTGCGATGGCTCACCAGGATCCCCTCCTGGGCCAGCCGCTGCAATGCCTCGCGGACAGGACCGCGGGAGGTGCGCAGCTGGCCCGAGAGGACTGATTCGTTAATCTGCTGTCCTGGGCGGAAGACCCCCTGGACGATTTGCTCCCGCAATTGATCTGCGATCAGTTGAGCTGTGGGCCTTCCCTCCAGCACAAACAGTCCTTCCGGTGCCGTCATTGACATCCCTTCATCTCCCTCTTGTAGGCGTAAACAAAATTCAGGCAGGCGGAACGACCAAGGCCCATGATGAACAGCTTTCCATTCAACATCAGAGCACCCTATCCAGAAAGGCCCTGGTCCGGAGCTCTTTCGGATTGGCGAGGACCGCCCGTGCATCGCCGCGTTCGACGACGAAGCCTTCGTCCATGAAGAGAAGGGAGTCGGACACCTCCCGGGCGAAGCCCATTTCGTGGGTGACCACCACCATGGTCATGCCCTTCTTGGCGAGCTGCTTCATGACTGCGAGGACTTCGCCGACTTTTTCGGGATCCAGGGCGCTCGTAGGCTCGTCGAAGAGCATAATCTGCGGATCCATGGCCAGGGAACGGGCGATTGCGACGCGCTGCTGCTGGCCGCCGGAAAGCTGCGCGGGATAGTAGTCGCCGAAACCACTGAGGCCGACGCTTTCCAGCAGCTCATGGGCCCGCTTGGCTGACTCTTTCCTGTCAGCACTCTTGACCAGGACCGGACCGGCCATGATGTTCTCCCGGGCGGTCATGTTGGGAAAGAGGTTGAATTGCTGGAAAACCATGCCGATTCTGGTGCGTTGTTGGGCGGTTTCCTTCTTGCTGAGGGCCTGGTACGCGGTTTCTGACTCGTAGTAGCCGAGGTCTTCGCCGTTGACTTTGAGAACTCCTGAATCAACGGTCTCCAGGCCATTGATGCAGCGGAGGAGGGTTGATTTACCGGACCCACTGGGCCCGATGATGCAGCACATTTCACCGCTGGCGATGTCAAGATCAACGTCTTTCAAGACTAATTTGGGGCCGAAGGACTTTCGGATGGCGCGGGCATGAATGGTGCCGTCGGCACTCATCGGGCAATACCTTCCGGTGCTGTCAGCACAACCTTCGCCTTCCGGGGAAGCCTGGAGGATGTACGGGAGTATTTTTTCTCAAGCTGGGACTGCGGGTAGCTCAAGACGAGGGTCATCACGAGGTACCACAAGCTGGCAACGATCAGCAGCGGGATGGTCTCGTAGGTGCGGGCGTAGATTAGCTGGGCACTTTGGAGCAGTTCCGCGACCCCGAGCACGCTGACGAGGGAGGTTTCCTTGAACATGCCGATGACCTGGTTGCCTGTCGCTGGAATGATCGAGGGCATCGCCTGGGGGATGATGACTTTGCGCATCTTCATCGCGCCGCTCATTCCCAGTGAGTCGGCGGCCTCGATTTGGCCTTTGCCCACGGAGGAGAACCCGCCGCGGATGATCTCGGCCATGTAGGCGGCCTCGTTCAGGGTGAGGCCGATCAGGGCTGCGGTGATGGGTGCCATCAGCGCGTTGATGTCGATTGCGGTGCTGAGGTCCGTGAAGGGGATGCCGATGGTCAGGGTGGGGTACAGGGCGGCGATGTTGAACCAGAAGATCAGCTGTACCAGGACCGGTGTGCCGCGGAACAGCGTGATGTAGACACCTGCCGTCACTGCAATGGGTTTGATGCTGGAGGACCTCATGATCGCCAGCACCAGACCGAGGAGGGTACCGAGGATCATGCTGGCAACCGTCAGGAAGATGGTGAGCATCAGGCCGCGGATGATGGTTTCATGGGTGAAGTATCTGGCAACCACGCTCCACTTGAAGTTGGGATTGGTTGCTACGGAAATGAGGATGCCCAGGGCCAGCAAGCAGCATACGATCCAGGCGGCGTATTCGAAGGTACTTCGACGCCGCAGCCTTGGTTTGAGTGCAGGGTCTGTCGTGCCCGCGGTCGTTTCGCGTCTGTGGCCTTTGAATTTCAGCACAGTGTCCCCTAGTTGAGCTTTGCTTCTGTGATGGCGCCCGCCCCGAGGCCCCAATTGGCGAGCGACTTCTTGTATTCGGGGCTGTCCAGGACCGACTGGACTGCAGCCTGAAGAGCGGGGGTCAGGGCCGAGCCCTTCTTGAGGCCGATGGACGTAACGTCGCTGGATCCGACGTTGATCTGGGGGGTGAGTATGGTGAACGCGCCCGGCTGCTGCTTCGCGGCCCACGCGAGGGAGGTGGTGTCGTAGAGGATGCCGTCGATGCGTTTTGACGCCAGCTGGGTCAGCGCGTCCTGGACGTTGGGCAGTGTCACGGGGTTGATGGCTGGCTGCCCCTGGGACGTACAGGTTTGCTCCGAGAGGGCAGGGAGGCGCTTCAGCTGCCCCGTCGAACCGGCTGTGACGGCAATGTTCTTACCGCACAGGCTCTCATTCGTGAGCTTCAGCGGATTTCCCGCACTCACGGCCACTGAATTGCCGGCTTTGAAGTAGTCGATCATATCCAGGACCTTCAGCCGCTCGGGCGTGGGAGACATGGTGGTGACAGTGAAGTCGTAGCGGCCCCCGTCAATGCCGGGAATGATCGTGTCAAACACGGTGTTCTCGAACTTCAGCTTCAGCCCAAGCTTCTTGGCCACCAGGCGGGCAATATCCGGGTTCAGGCCGATCGGCGTGCTGTTGTCCTCGGCGAGGAACGTGGTGGGCGGGTAGTGAAGGTCCATGGCCACGGTAAGTTCGCCCTTGTCCTTGTAGGACTGCGGTAGGAGCTTGACCGCGGCATCGTGGGGCTGGACTCCTTCGGAGATGTCAGCCGAATTTGAGGTGCTCGGGCCCTCCTGTGCCGGATCACTGCTGCAGCCGGCGCACGCGCCGAGTGCCAGCAGCACTGCTAATCCTGCAACTGCACGCCGGACTTTGCTACGAGTCTTCATCGCTGCTTCCCTGGGCGGGGGTGGTGCTGGAGCCGGTTCCTGAGCAGACCGGCCCTAACGTTCTTACCTAATAATGGAACCATTCAGATCGCAGATCATCGACAATTTACAGAAGATTTTTTTGCGGTTTCCTTTCGTCCCGTCCGGGCAGGTAGACGGAAGAGGTGGCCAGGCCCATGGGGACCTCGCCACCTCTTCTGTGGATCGTGCTCGGGAAGGCCCTAGGCGCGGATTTCGTTGTCCTGCGTCGAGAGGGTGAGATCCTCAACAGCCTTTTGCAGGTGGCGTTTGACGGCCTGCTGCAGTCCTTCCCTGTTTTCTGCCTCGAGCAGGTCAAGCAGGTTCTGGTGTTCCTGGACCAGTACATCCAAGCGGGGATAGGCAACTTCCAGGCTGAGGATACACATTCTCGATTCGGCTGCCAGTGTCTCGTAAATGCGGATCAGGCGGGTATTCCCCGTTCCTGCAACGAAGGATGTGTGGAACTGCATGTCCAACCGTGCAATCGCCTGCCAGTCGGACACAGCAACGTGCTTCGCCATGTCCCTGATGATTTCCTTCAGCACCCGGCAGGTGTCCTTGATCTGGTCCTGCCCCGCGTCCATCAAGGTGTTGGACGCGGCCAGTTCCACCGCCTCGCGGACGGCGTAGATCTCCTTGATGTCGGCAGTCGAAAGCTCCAGGACGAAGACTCCTCGGTTACGGTGGCTGATCAGGAGACCCTCCTGGCACAGGCGCTGCAGTGCTTCCCTGAGCGGGCCCCTGGACGTACGCAACTGCGCGGCCACTGCAGATTCATTGATCTGCTGTCCAGGGCGGAACGTCCCCTGGACGATTTGCTCCCGCAGCTGATCGGCGATCAGCTGCGCCGTGGGTCTTCCTTCCAGGACAAACAGTCCTTCTGGTGCCGCCATTGACATCCCCCTCATTTTCATTTTTCGGCTTGCTGCACTCTAGACCGCTATTGCGGTGTACTTGGTCTCGAGGAATTCTTCGATGCCGATCTTGCCGCCTTCGCGTCCCAGCCCGGACTGCTTGATACCGCCGAACGGTGCTGCAGGATTGGAAACAAGGCCGGTGTTCAGTCCGACCATGCCTACTTCCAGTTCCGTGGAGAAGCGCAGGGCCTTGTCCATGTTCTCGGTGAAGACGTAGCCAACGAGGCCCCACTCGGTGTCATTGGCGAGGCGAAGGACTTCGTCCTCGCTGTCGAACGGGGTGATGGCTGCTACCGGTCCGAAGATCTCGGTGCTCATCAGATCAGCGTCCAGGGGCACGTCGGTCAGGACGGTGGGGGTGTAGAAGTATCCCGGGCCCTCGGGGCGGCTTCCGCCGGTCAGGATGCGTGCACCCTTGGACACCGCGTCGGCCACCAGGCTTTCAACTTTGTCCAGGCCCTTCTGTTCGATCAGGGGGCCGACTTCGGTTCCTTCCAGGGCGCCGTTGCCTACCTGCAGTTCGGAGATCTTCTTGGCGAACTTCTCGCTGAATTCCCCGACGACGGAGCGGTGCACGAAGAAGCGGTTGGCCGCGGTGCAGGCCTCGCCCATGTTGCGCATTTTGGCCTTCATGGCTCCGTCGACTGCCTTTTCGATGTCTGCGTCGGCCAGGACGATGAAGGGGGCGTTTCCGCCCAGTTCCATCGAGGAGCGCATGACGTTCTCGGCCGCCTGGCGCAGCAGGATCTTGCCCACCTCGGTGGAGCCGGTGAAGCTGATCTTGCGGGCAATGCCGCTGCTGGTCCAGGTTCCAACGACGCTGGCGGCGCTGGAGGTGGTGACGACGTTCAGAACGCCGTCAGGTAGGCCTGCCTCCCGGAAGATCTGCACCAGGGCGAGGGATGTCAGCGGTGTGAGCTCCGCGGGCTTGAAGACCATGGTGCAGCCGGCCGCGACGGCTGGCGCGATCTTGCGGGCACCCATGGCCAGTGGGAAGTTCCACGGGGTGACGAGCACGCACGGACCTACCGGTTCCTTGGTGATCATGATCCGGGTGTTGCCATCAACGGAGGTGGCGTGGTCTCCGCTAATGCGGACGGCTTCTTCGGAGAACCAGCGGAGCATTTCGGCGCCGTAGGCCACCTCACCCTTCGCTTCGGCCAGGGGCTTGCCCATCTCCGCGGTCATGATTGCCGCGAGCCGGTCGGTGTTGGCAATGACCAGTTCAAAGGCGCGTCGCAGGATGTCGGCCCGTTCGCGGGGAGTGGACTTTCCCCACTGTGCCTGGGCCCGCCCGGCGGCCTCGATGGCTGCGCGGGCTTCCTCGGGGCCGCCATCGGCGACGTGGGCGATGACCTCATGGGTGGCCGGATTCTCGACTGGGAACGTGGCGCCGCTTGCGGCCTTCCGCCAGGCACCGTCGATGAACAGGTCAGTGTGAAGGGTATTTGGGTCAAATGAAGAGCTCATGGCACGCTTTCAAGGATCGTGGGGGAGATTAGGAGGTGGCTGTCTTCAGCGCTTGGGTGAACCTGGTCAGCCCAGCCTGGATCTCGTCGCTGCTGACGTTGAGCGCCGGGATGATGCGGACCACGTTGCCGTTGGGGCCGCAGGTGAGAAGGAGGAGCTCTTCCTTGACAGCGGCCTGCTGGACAGCCAAAGCGGTTCCGGCGTCCGGGGTGTTGTCCTCAGCGGTGAATTCGACGCCCTGCATGAGGCCGCGGCCGCGGACGTTGCCGATGCCGGTGAATTCTGTTTTGAGCTTATCCAGTCCTGCGCGCAGCTCGTCTCCTCGGAGCAGCGCATTCTGAACCAGGTCCTCGCGTTCGATGACGCCCAGGGTTGCGACGCCGGCTGCAGCTGCGACGGCGTTTCCGCCGTAGGTACCGCCCTGTGAACCTGCCCAGGCTTTGCCCATCAGCTCGGTGGAGGCGGCGATGGCTGAGATGGGGAAGCCGCTGGCGAGTCCCTTGGCGGTGATGACCACGTCAGGGCTGATCCCTGCCCAGTCGTGACCCCAGAACTTGCCGGTCCGGCCGACGCCGGCCTGGACTTCGTCCAGGATGAGCACGATGCCGTGCCGGTCGGCGCGTTCCCGCAGGCCCTGGAGGAAGGCCGTGGGAGTGGGGATGTAGCCGCCGTCGCCCAGGACGGGTTCGATGATGAAACCGGCCGTGTCGCTTGGGCTGCTGATGGTGAGGAGGAGGTGGTCCAGTTCCTTCAGGGCGAAGGCGACGGCGGTTTCCTCATCCCAGCCGTACCGGTAGCTGTGCGGGAAGGGAGCGATGTGCACCCCGCCCATGAGCGGGGAGAAGCCTGAGCGGAACTTCGTGCCGGCGGTGGTGAGCGACGCGGCGCCCACGGTCCGGCCGTGGAAGCCGCCGTGGAAGGAGATGATGTTGGGCCGGCCGGTGGCCATGCGGGCCAGGCGGACCGAAGCCTCCACTGCCTCGGAGCCGGACGTGGCGTAGAAGACGCTGTCCAGCCCCGAGGGCAGGAAATCTCCCAGTTTCTCGGTGAGCTCAAGCAGGGGCTTGTGCATCACGGTGGTGTACTGGGCATGGACAATCTTGCCCACCTGCTCGCGTGCTGCCGCTACGACGTCGGGGTGGCAGTGACCTGTGCTGGTAACACCGATTCCGGTGGTGAAATCGAGGTACTTTTTGCCGTCGGTCGCGTGGATCCAGCTGCCGAGAGCGTGGTCAACGACGACCGGAGTGGCCTGCTTGAGGAGGGGGCTGAGAGTTGCCATGGGCTTCATACTTTCTTAGAGAGTGTAGATTGTCAACAATAGGCGATGTTGAGGGAATCGGAAAGGTGAGTGCTTCTGTTAGCTCGACTTGAAGCGTCGGGGTCGCGCAAAATCGAGGCCGTCGAAGTTTCGCTTGCCCAGGGCTTCGAGCGCGGCGATTTCGCCGTAGCCGGTGGCCATTTTGAAGCCCTGGCCGGAGAAGCCCGTGGCGACGTAGATTCTGCTCTCGTCGTTCAGGTGTCCGAGCAGAGGCTTCCCATCAGAGGTGAAAAGGTCCGGGAAGGCATCCGAGCGGACGATGTTGGGGAACAGCCCTGGGAAGAATTCGGTGACCGTCTCCATGGTTTCCGAGATTTCCGCGGATGTCAGGTCCCGGGGGACTGAATCCGCCTGAGGTGTTGGTCCTCCCCGTCCGTCAAGGGTTGCCTTAACCGTCACGCCGTCGACGGCCGGTGCGCCGTACATGGAGCGGTCCCCGGAGATTCGGATGAAGACGGGAAACTTCTCCGGCGAGAACTCCGATGCATCCCGGGCGACGAACCAGGTCAGGAAGACCCGTTTGGTTTGGGTTGCTGCCTTCAGGTAGTCGGGCATCAGCCGCTGGGACCACCCGCCGGAAGCGACGATGACGTTCTCAAAGGTCCAGGACTTCTCGCCGGAAGTGATGGCGACGCCGTCGGCGGTTTCGGTGATGCTGTCGATCGGGGTGTTGCTGTGGACGGTCGCACCGTTGGCCTGGGCGGCGGCCACCGCCGCCGTGACCGCGCGGTCGGTGCGCAGGGCGCCGGCGTGGGGGTCGTAGACGGCGACGTCGTCCGGGCGGAGGTTGTGCTGCGGGTAGCGTTCGGCCATCTCTTCTCGGCTGAGGATTTCGTGGTCCGCGCCGTTGATCCTGGTGGTTTCCAGCAGGGCCGGGATGTAGGGCCCATCGGCGGATCCGATGGAGAGTCCGCCGCAGCGGGTGAGGATGTTCTGTCCGGTCTCGGCTTCGAGCTCGGCCCAGAGCGTGCGTGAGCGCTCCAGGATGGGGTAGAAGTCAGGCACACCGCGGTAAAGCATGCGGAAGAGCCGGGTGTCCCCGCCAACGGCGCTGCGGGCGTGGGCGGGTGCATGTGCTTCGAATCCGGTGACGGAACCGGTCAGGCGGGAGGCCTGCCAGAGGGCCATGGATCCGATGCTGCCCAGGCCGATGACTGCGAGTTTTCCGTCCATGGTTAGAGCACCTGTTCGAGGAAGGCCTGGGTGCGGGCTTCCTTGGGGTTGGAGAGGACTTCGCGGGCGTCGCCGCGTTCTACGACGTAGCCGTCGTCCATGAAGATCAGCGAGTCGGCGACTTCGCGGGCGAAGCCCATTTCGTGGGTGACCACGACCATGGTCATGCCTTTTTTGGCGAGCTGTTTCATGACGGCGAGGACTTCACCGACCTTTTCGGGGTCCAGGGCGGAGGTCGGTTCGTCGAAGAGCATGATCTCGGGGTCCATGGCCAGGGACCGGGCGATCGCGACGCGTTGCTGCTGCCCGCCGGAGAGTTGGGCGGGGTAGTAGTCCCCGAACCGGGCCAGGCCGACACTGGCGAGCAGTTCGTGGGCCTGCTTCATGGCTTGTTTTTTGTCCTGGCCTTTGACCAGGACCGGTCCGGACATGACGTTTTCGTTCGCTGTCATGTTCGGGAAGAGGTTGAATGACTGGAAGACCATGCCGACCCTGGTGCGCTGCTGGGCGAGTTTCTTCGGCGGCAGGGCGTGGTAGGCGGTGTCGGTTTCGTAGTAGCCGAAGTCTTCGCCGTTGACTTTCAGGACCCCGGAGTCCACGGTTTCCAGGCCGTTGATGCAGCGCAGGATCGTGGATTTACCGGAGCCGCTGGGCCCGATGATGCAGCAGATCTCTCCGCTGGCGATCTCCAGGTCGATGTCTTTGAGGACTGTTTTGGGTCCGAAGGACTTTCGGATCTTCCGGGCAAGTATCGTGCCGTCGGTGCTCATCGGAGGTTACCTTCCGGGTCGGCCAGCACAACTTTTTTCGCTTTCCGGGGAAGCCGGGAGGTTGCGCGGGAGTATTTCTGTTCGAGCTTGGACTGCGGGTAGCTCAGCAGCAGGGTCATCACGAGGTACCAGAGACTGGCAACGAGCAGCAGCGGGATGGTCTCGTAGGTGCGGGCGTAGATCAGCTGGGCGCTTTGGAGCAGTTCGGCAACACCGAGCACACTGACCAGGGAGGTTCCCTTGAACATGCCGATCACCTGATTACCGGTGGCGGGGATGATCGAGGGCATCGCCTGGGGGATGATGACCTTGCGCATCCTGGTGCCGGAGCTCATGCCCAGGGAGTCGGCGGCCTCGAGCTGGCCCTTGCCGACCGAGGAGAACCCGCCGCGGATGATCTCGGCCATATAGGCGGCCTCGTTCAGGGTCAGGCCGACCAGGGCCGCGGTGATGGGTGCCATCAGGGCGTTCATGTCAATCGCGGTGCCGATGTCCGTGAACGGGATCCCGATCGTCAGGTTCGGGTACAGGGCCGAGATGTTGAACCAGAAGATCAGCTGCACCAGGACCGGGGTGCCCCGGAACAGGGTGATGTAGATACTCGCGGCGATGGAAACCGGCTTCACGTGCGAGGAGCGCATGATCGCCAGGCCCAGCCCCAGCAACGTTCCCAGGGTCATGCTCGCAACGGTGAGGAAGATCGTGAGCATCAGCCCGCGGAGGATGGATTCATGCGTGAAGTACTGGGCAACCACACCCCACTTGAAGTTGGGGTTGGTCAGGACGGAGGTGAGGATCCCGATGCCGACGAGAATGCTGAGGACCCATCCCGCGTACTCTTTGGGAGTCCGAAGCCGAAGCCGTGGCTTGAGGGCTGCATCAATGCTACCCATCGTTGCTTTACTTTCTTTAGTAGCTGTGACCATGGTGGCCTCCTGCTAGTTCAGTTTGGCGTCGGTGATGGCCCCGGAGTCGAGACCCCAGGTCTCCAGGGACTTCTTGTACTCCGGGGTTTCCAGGACGGACTGGATCGCTGCCTGCAGGGCAGGGGTCAGCGGCGAGCCTTTCTTCACGCCGACGGCGGTCACGTCGCTGTTGCCGACGTTGACCCGGCCGATGAGGGTGAAGGAGTCGGGCTGCTGCTTCTGGGCCCACCCGAGCGCGGTGGTGTCGTAGAGGATGCCGTCGACCCGCTTGGAGTGCAGCTGGGTCAGGGCGTCCTGGACGTTGGGCAGGGTCACGCCGTTGATCGCGGGCTGTCCCTTGGAGGTGCAGGTCTGCTCGCTCAGGGCCGGAAGGCGCTTGAGCTGGCCGGTGGAACCCTGGGTGACGGCGATGTTCTTCCCACACAGGGTCTCGACGGTGAGGTTCAGCGGGTTCCCGGAGGCTGCGGCCACAGAGGTGCCGGCCTGGAAGTAATCGATCATATCCAGGACCTTGAGCCGCTCTTCGGTCTTGGCCATGGTGGTGGCGGTGAAGTCGAAGCGTCCACCGTCGAGGCCCGGGACGATCGTGTCGAACTTCGTGTCCACGAACTTCACCTTCACCCCGAGCTTCTTCGCAATGAGCCGGGCGACGTCCGGGTTCAGGCCGATCGCGGTGGTGTTGTCCTCAGCAAGGAAGGTCGTCGGCGGGTAGTGCAAGTCCATCGCGACCGACAGCTCGCCCTTGTCCTTGATGGACTGCGGCAACAGCGCCACCGCGGCCGCATCAGGCTGCACGCCTTCTGAAATGTCGGTGGTGTTGTTGGTCTTTGACTCGGATCCCGGCGTGCTGCTGGCCGCGCCGCCGCAAGCGCTCAGTGCCAGGAGCGCGGCGAGGGCGGCTGCTGCGGTCTGAACTTTGTTTATGGTCTTCATGGTGCTTCCCTTCGAATGGTTTCGGCTGAATTGGATCCGCCAAAACGGGTGCATATTTCGCGGGACCGACCGGTCGGCATCCCTGACTTTAAGGGTGCCGGGTCGGTACAAACGTGTCTTGCGTCATGCGGAGCTGTGATCCTGATCTCGTTCCGCATCTAACCCAATGCAACCGCCTCAACAGCGGATTGTCAACAATTGACGAAAAGAAAAATGATGGGTAAATGATTCCCGAAGGGGACCCTGAACTGTTGACAATTTACAATTTGCGGTTCTAGAGTCGATGTATCGGGCAGCAGAGTCCCCTGCCACGGGGAAGAATCCAACCGGCTCTGCACATGCCTTGGGACCAGAATGAGACTCGGTATCCGAGCCTTCGACACAACTTCAAGAAACGGACGAATCATGGCAGACTCCAACCGCCCGAAGTACATCTCTTTTGATGTGTACGGCACACTGATCAACTTCGACATTGATCCCACCACGCGTCGCCTGCTTGATGGCCGCATCTCTGAGGAGCAGTGGCCTGCATTCAAGAAGCAGTTCCGTGGGTACCGGTTCGACGAGGTCCTTGGCGACTTCAAGCCCTACGAGCAGATCCTTCAGGATTCCTTTGACCGGGTGTGCAAGCGCTGGGGCATTGGGCCGACCGAAGGCGCCGGCGCAGCGTTCGCTGAGGCGGTACGCGGCTGGGTTGCCCACGAGGATGTGCCGGCTCCGCTGAAGCTCATGGGCGATAACTACAAGCTGGTGGCTTTGTCCAACGCAGACGACAGCTTCCTGGACATCAGCATTCCCAAGCTCGGCGCACACTTCCACGCCGTGCTTACTGCTGAGCAGGCCCAGGCCTACAAGCCGCGCTACCAGGCCTTCGAGTACATGCTGGACACGCTGAACGCCAAGCCGGAGGACTTCCTGCACGTCTCCTCGCATACCCGCTACGACGTGCATCCGATGCACGACATGGGCTTCCGGAACCTCTGGTTGCTCGACCGTGGCTATGACCCCATTGGCCCGGGCTACGACCTCAACACTGCTAAGTCCTTGGACGAGATCAACAAGCACCTCGGTCTCTAAACCGACTCCGAGGCGAAAGGTCAAACCGTGAAACTCATTCCTTACTGGCTGGACACAGCCGAAGCATCCGGAGACTACCGGCAGACTCCGGTACCCGAGAATGTCGATGTGGCAATCATCGGCGCCGGATTTACGGGGCTGTCCGCGGCCATTGAATTTGCCAAGCAGGGCGCCAGTGTTGCCGTTTTCGAACGCCACACGGTGGGGTGGGGCGCATCGGGCCGGAACGGGGGAATGGCGACTACCGGGTTGGCCATCAGCTTCAGCACCGCGGTCAAGCGCTACGGCGCCACGCGCGCCGTGGAGATGTTCCAGGAATACAACGACGCCATCGACACCATCGAGAAGCTGGTGCGCGACAACGGCATCGACTGCGACTACAACCGCTTTGGAAAGCTCTCGCTGGCCTTCCACAAATCTCACTATGAGGGCTTCCTGAAGTCGCAGGAGAAGCTGGCCACCCTGGCCGACCACCACGTCACCGTTATCCCGAAATCCGAGATCCACAGCGAAATCGGCACGGACTTCTACCAGGGCGCGATGGTGGACCCGCTCGGGGCAGGTCTGCACGTGGGCAAATTCGTCCATGGCCTGGCCGGAGTGGCTGTTGCAGCCGGAGCCGATATTTGCGAGAACGCTGCAGTAACCGAGCTGAAGAAAGTCTCCGGCACCGTGCACGACGTCCACACCACCCGGGGCATCACCCGGGCCAAGCAGGTCCTGGTGGCAACCAGCGGCTACACCGGCGGGGTCACTCCGTGGCTGCAGCGCCGTGTCATCCCGGTGGGAAGCTTCATCATTGTCACCGACCCGCTGCCCGAAGACGTGGTCAACCGGATCCTGCCCAACCGGCGCCAGGCCTCGGACAGCAAGATGCTGACCTACTACTTCCGGATCACCCCGGACAACCGTCTGCTGTTCGGCGGCAGGGCCCGTTTTGCCCTGTCCAGCCCGGACTCGGACGTCAAGAGCGCCGAGATCCTGCGCAAGGCCATGCTCGAACTCTTCCCGTACCTCTCCAACGCCAAGGTGGACTACATCTGGGGCGGCCTGGTGGACCTTTCGATGGACCAGATGGTCCACGCGGGTGTCCACGACGGCCTCTATTACTCCCTCTGCTACAGCGGACACGGCGTGCAGATGGCCGCGCACATGGGCAAGAGGATGGCCCACTACATGGCCGGAGACAAGTCTGCGAATGTGTGGGAAGACCTGAAGAACCCTCCCGTTCCCGGCCACTTCGGCCCGCCATGGTTCCTGCCGTTCATCGGCGCAGCCGCAAAAATCATCGACCGAGTCAAATAGGTAAATTAAGGGTTCCCATGATCGCATCTACAACCGTGGCTGAAGCACGCCCAAAATCAGCCGAAGAAACCGCCTACAGGCGCACAAAATTTGCGAATCTCCCAGGAGGAGCGTTCTTCGAGGGCCAGTGGCAAACTGCCGACATGACCCTTGAAGTAAGGGACCCTGAAGACGGTGTCTTGCTGGGGCGCGTATGTACCTCCACGGCGGAGGACGTTCGCCGGGCAGTAGCGCACCTTCACCGGCACCTCCAGGGTGACGAGTGGCCGCTGCGTTCCCGCCGTCAGGCGCTGGAAAAGGCAACTCAGCTGCTGACGGAACAGGCTGACAGGTTCGCCAACATCATTGCTTCGGAGAGCAGCAAAACCATCACCGAAGCCGAGCGCGAGGTCCGCCGCTGCATTGAGACCTTCAGGCTCTCCGCCGCAGCGTCCGGCGAGCTGACCGGAGAGACGCTGGGCTTTGAGGACAGCATGGCCGGCGGCAGCAAGATCGGCTGGTACAGCCGCAAACCGGTGGGGATCGTCGCGGCCATCACCCCGTTCAACGACCCGCTGAACCTGGTGGCGCACAAGCTGGGCCCGGCCCTCATCGGAGGCAACGGCGTCGTCCTTAAGCCATCGGCCCGCACCCCGCTGACCGGGCTGGCCCTTGTCCAGCTGCTGCTCGAAGCAGGCGTCCCGTCCGGACGCATCGCGGCGATCGTGAGCGGGCCGGGCGTTGCCGAAGCGCTGGTCACGGATGACCAGGTGGACTTGATTTCCTTCACCGGCGGTCCCCAGACGGCGGAACGCATTGCCGCGGCCGCCGGTGCCAAGAAGATCCTCTCCGAGCTCGGCGGCAACAACGCCACAATTGTCTGCGCCGACGCCGACGCGCACCAGGCAGCCGAAGCCATCGTGGCCGGAGCCTTCGGCGTGGCCGGACAGAACTGCCTCTCGGTCCAGCGCGTGTACGTGCACATCTCACTGTTCGAGGAAGTCCTGGAACAGGTCACCCGTGGCACAGAGGCGCTCAGGACCGGGCCGAAGCTCGACCGCGGCACCGACGTGGGACCGCTCATTTCCGAGGCGGAAGCACGGCGCGTCGAGGAGTGGGTGGAGGAGGCCAGGGCCGCCGGGGCAACCGTCCATGTGGGAGGGACGCGGCGGAACGCCTACTACGAGCCGACCGTCCTGACCGATGTGCCCGCCGAGTGCCGGGTGATCCGGGATGAAGTGTTCGGCCCCGTCGTCAGCATCACGCCCTTCATCAGTGTCGCGGACGCCGTCCATGCCGCCAACAGCTCCGACTACGGTCTTCAAGCCGGCGTCTTCACCCAGTCCATCGACCAGGCGCTGGACATTGCCGAGAAGCTGCACGTGGGAGCCGTGGTCATCAACGAGACCAGCGACGTCCGGATCGATTCGATGCCCTTTGGCGGTTTCAAGAAGTCCGGTGTGGGACGCGAAGGTGTCAGGTATGCCGTCCACGAGATGACAGAGCCTAAAAGCACCATCGTCAACCTTCGAGGATCCGGTGCCCGCTGGCAGCCGATGCCGGGCGCCCTGCCAGAGCGGACAATGCCATGAGCAATCACAAAATCGCAGTTATCGCCGGAGACGGCATCGGGAATGAAGTTGTCCCGGCAGCCATCGAATGCCTCGAACGGATCGCGGGAATCCATTCCCTGAACCTGGAGTTCACGTATTTTGATTGGGGATGCGACTACTATGCCCGGCACGGTCGGATGATGGCCGAGGACGGGCTGGAGCAGCTCGCCCGGCACGACGCCATCTTCCTTGGCGCTGTCGGTTCGCCGGAGGTCCCCGATACGGAGTCCCTGTGGGGGCTGCTGATCCCCATCCGCCGGGAGTTCCAGCAGTACATCAACCTCCGCCCCGTCAAAACGCTCGACGGCGTCACGTCTCCTCTTGCGCCCGGGCATCCGATCGATCTCCTCATTGTCCGGGAAAACAATGAAGGGGAGTATTCCGAAATCGGCGGCCGGATGTACCGTGGCCTGCCCGAGGAAAGTGCCATGCAGACCACCGTCTTTACCCGATTGGGCGTCCTGCGGGCGGCGCACTATGCGGCACGGCTGGCCGCGTCCAGGCGCGGACAGCTCACTTCGGCCACCAAGAGCAACGGCATAGTGCACACCATGCCGTTCTGGGACGAGGTCGTTGCCGAAACGGTCCGGGAGTACCCGGACGTCAGCCTCACCAGCGAACTGGTGGATGCACTCGCCGCGCACCTTGTCCTGAAGCCCTGGACCTTGGACGTTATCGTCGCCTCTAACCTGTTCGGCGACATCCTCTCGGACCTTGGCAGTGCCGTGACGGGCTCCATTGGCCTGGCTCCCAGCGCAAACCTGAACCCGGAGGGCGACTACCCGTCCCTCTTCGAACCCGTTCACGGCTCGGCGCCGGACATCGCCGGAAAGGGCCTGGCAAACCCCGTGGGGCAGATCTGGTCCGGCGCCATGATGCTGGAGCACCTCGGACACCGCGAAGCTGCCGCCCACCTCCAGGATGCATTCGAGTCAGCCCTGCGCGACGGCTACGGCACCCGCGATGTCGGCGGCACGTCGTCGACGTCGGAATTCACCGCGGCGGTCCTTGCCGCGATCGACACCCTGGCCGCGGAACAGGCAGGCAGCCCCACTGCAGTAGCGGCCTCATGACCGCGGCAGTAGAACGCAAGCGGCCCGTCGTGGCGGTCCTTTACAGGGAGGCGCTGCCGCCCCGGTTATCCGAGATCGAGGAGCTTGCAGAGGTCCGGCTGACTAAAGCTGATGGTCTCGCCGACGCGCTGGACGGCGCCGACGTGCTCTACCAGTGGCACTCGTTCTCCCCGGCATTGCGAGAGAACTGGGATGCGGCATCGTCCCTTCGGTGGGTTCATGTCTCGGCGGCGGGCGTGAGCCAGCTGCTGTTCGATGATCTGATCCGCAGCAATGTCGTCTACACCAACTCCCGCGGAGTCCTCAGCCGGGCCATCGCAGAGTTTGCCCTCGGTTTCGTACTGGACATGGCCAAGGATGCGCAGGGCTCGTTCCGGCTGCAGCAGCAACAGCGGTGGCAACACAGGGTGACGCGCAAGGTCCAGGGACAACGGGCCCTGGTGGTCGGCACCGGTTCCATCGGGCGTGAAATTGCCCGCCTCTTCCGCGCTGTAGGAATGGGGATCAGCGGCGCGGGCCGTACAAGCCGGGCAGGGGACGATGACTTCGAACGGATCCACTCCTCACAGGATCTGGCCGGAATCGTCCATGACTACGACTATCTTGTGCTCGCCGCTCCGCTGACTTCAGAGACCAAGGGACTGGTGAACGCCGAGGTCCTGGCGGCCATGAAACCGTCTGCACACCTGGTCAACGTAGGGCGCGGCGAGCTGGTGCACACCGATGCCCTGACTGAAGCATTGGCGTCGGGTTCGATTGCAGGCGCGGCGCTGGACGTTGTCCACCCGGAACCGCTCCCTGCCGGCCACGCGCTGTGGAGCATGGAGAACGTCATCATCACACCGCACATGAGCGGGGACACTGAAGACCACATTGACGACCTTGGCCTGCTGTTTCTGGACAACCTGACGCGGTACCGCGCAGGCGAGCCACTGCAGAACGTCGTCGATAAGGAACTTGGCTTCGTTGCCGCTTCCTGAACCACTGTAGAAACGGAACCCTTATGCCTACCCACGCCAAAGCTTATATCGCAGTCTCGGCCACGGCGCCTCTGCAGCCCGGCACCGTCGAACGCCGTGAACCCGGTGAGTTCGAGGTGCAGATAGCCATCAAGTTCACAGGGATCTGCCATTCCGATATCCACACCTCGCGGGGCGACTGGGCGGGCGTGAATTACCCGGTGGTCGTTGGGCATGAGATTGCCGGCGTCGTGGAGGCTGTCGGGGCCAAGGTGACGCGTCATTCAGTGGGGGACCGTGTGGGTGTGGGCTGCTTTGTGGATTCCTGCCGTGAGTGCGTCAACTGCCGTGCTGGCGAGGAACAGCACTGTTTGTCCGGTGCGACGAGCACCTACAACGCGGTTGGCAGGGACGGCCTGCCCACAGCCGGAGGCTACAGCACCAGCATTGTGGTGGACGAGAACTATATCCTGCGGATTCCTGACGGCATTCCGCTAGAGACTGCTGCGCCCCTGCTGTGCGCCGGCATCACAATGTACTCGCCGCTGCGCACGTGGGCCGCCGGACCTGGGAAGCGCGTGGCCATCATCGGCATGGGCGGGCTCGGCCACATGGGCGTAAAGATCGCAGCAGCCATGGGCGCGGAGGTCACAGTGCTTAGCCAGTCCCTTAAGAAGCAGGAGGACGCGCTCCGCCTTGGGGCGAAGCATTACTATGCCACGTCGGATCCCACCACCTTCGAAATCCTGAGAGGTCATTTCGACCTGATCGTCAACACGGTCTCCGCTGATATCGACATCGACGAATACCTTTCGCTGCTTGCTTTGGACGGCACCCTGGTCCTCGTAGGGCTGCCTTCGATGCCGCTGACGCAGCGCGCCTGGTCACTGGTCAGTTTCCGCCGCAGCCTCGCCGGGTCCAAGATGGGCGGCATACGGCAGACGCAGGAGATGCTCAACTTCTGCGGTGCCCACGGGCTCGGGGCAGAGGTGGAAGTCATTCCGGCCAGCAAAATCAACGAGGCCTATGAACGCGTCCTCGCCAGTGACGTGCGGTACCGCTTCGTCATCGACGCAAACACTTTCTGAGCCATCGTTGCAGATCACTGCCCTCTCCGAAGGAACAACATGAAGAAAAGACCCCTGGACTCGAGGCCGACTTATGACGCACGCGTGGCATCCCTGACTGGTCATCATTGCCCGCAGACCGGCTGGTGGTTAGCGGATGAAGACCTCGACCAGAGATTCATTTTCGAGGGTGATGTGATGCCTGCGGTCAACGGCAGGCCCACGCATTGGCAGAGGTACGCTTCCAAGGCCTTCGGCCTGCTTCGGCGTCTGGGACCGGGCCCTAGCAGCGCATAACGGCGCCAGTCTTGGATCAGGCGCGACCCAGTAACCGGTTGGGTTTGTGTTCTGCACGGGCCGGAAGTTAATGTCCCAGGTGCCCGGTCTGATACTGTTGCTAGACCTTTCCGCAGCACAGTCCCTGTGCCGGCACGCCTGCACAGGAGGCATTCCATGGCTGAAATCTTGTCGGACTTTTCGGGTGAGTGGCGCTTTGACCCCACCCACACCCGCATCGGATTCTCAACCCGCCACGCAATGGTGACCAAAGTGCGCGGGGCGTTCAACGACGTTGAGGGCGCCATTCACGTCAATGCCGAAAACCCCGAGCAGTCGTCGGCACGGATGACCATCAAGGTGGCCAGCATCGACACCCGCAATGCGGACCGCGACCAGCACCTGCGTACTAACGAATTCTTTGACGCACCACAGTTTCCGGAGATCACGTTCTCCAGCAACCGGGTGGACCAGGTCGACGACGGCCACTTCATCGTTGGCGGTGACGTCACCATCCGCGGAGTCACCAAGGACATCGCCATCCCGCTGGACTTCATCGGCGTCGAACGAGACCCCATGGGTAACCTCCGGGCGGGCTTTGAAGGCTCACGCCGGATTGACCGGCAGGACTTCGGTCTCACATGGAATGCGGCTCTTGACTCCGGCGGGGTGCTGATCTCGGAAAAGATCACTCTGGAATTCGAAATCTCCGCCGTGAAAGTCGAAGAACCGGCGGCCTGACACCCGGCGGCCAATGCCCTCTCGACAAGGGTTCTGGCGCCCGTCGGCGTCTGGTGCGGTAGAACGAGGAGGAATTCTTCACCGCCGAAGCGGTACACCCCGTCGCTCTGCCGTGCCTCGTTCGCCAGCGCGGCAGCCACTGCCCGAAGGGCAAGGTCGCCGGCCTGGTGGCCGTAGATGTCGTTGTAGCCCTTGAAGTTGTCCACGTCGCACATCGCGAGGGCGTAATCGTGCTCGTACCGCTCGCTGCGCGCGTGCAATTGTTCCAGATCCTCGGCGAGTTTCAGCCGGTTGTGCAGCCCTGTCAGGGGATCGGTGCGGGCCTGTTCGGACAGTACCTTCCGGTAATGGTCCAGGTCGGCGTGCAAAGTGGTCACCCGAGGGGCCACGAGCAGTCTGGCGTGCAGTACGAAGGGATCCAGGGGTTTGGTGACGTAGTCGTCGGCGCCTGCCTGCAGTCCTGCGAGCATGTCGTCCCTGGGTCCCTGGGAGGTGCACAGCACGATGTAGGTGTAAAGGTCATTCTTCCGTGCCCGGATTGCCCGGCACAGGGAAAGCCCGTCCATACCGGGCATCATCAGGTCCGTGACCACGACGTCCGGCTGGTGTTCCTACCCGCAGTCCCCCTTCGCCCCGTAACCGCCACAGTAGGAACGCGCGGAATTCAGGCGCGGCTATTCTTGGTGGATGGATGCTGTATCGCTGTCAGCCGTGACCTTGAGCGGCCACTTCGCCCGTGACTTTCCGGAGATGGCCATTGCGTGGCGGGCGGAGGAGGTTCCTGACCCTGAACTGCTGGTCATTAACGAGCCGTTGGCCGCCGAGTTGGGACTGGACACTGACTTCTTAACGAGTTCTGACGGGGTGGGTCTGCTGACCGGATGTCGGCTCCCCGTTGATCTCACGCCGGTCGCGCAGGCTTACGCCGGTCACCAGTTCGGCTGGTACGCCCCGCGGCTTGGCGACGGGCGTGCCCTGTTGCTGGGCGAGATCACACACTCCGACGGTAAACTGCGGGACGTGCACCTCAAAGGTTCGGGGCGCACACCCTTCGGCCGCGGGGGTGACGGCCTGGCCGTTGTCGGACCGATGCTGCGCGAATATCTCGTCAGCGAAGCCATGCACGCGCTAGGCATTCCCACCACACGGTCCCTTGCCGTGGTGGGAACGGGGCGTTTGGTGCAGCGTGAGACCGTGCTGCCGGGGGCGGTGCTCACCCGCGTCGCGACGAGTCATGTGCGCGTGGGCAGCTTCCAGTACGCCGCGGCCACGGGGGACACCGGCCTCGTTCGCCGCCTTGCCGAGTACGCGATCAGCCGGCACTATCCAGCGGCGGCCGCTGCCGAGAACCCCTATCTCGCCCTGTTCCACGCGGTCACTGCCGCGCAGGCGTCGCTGGTAGCCCGCTGGATGCTGGTGGGATTCGTCCATGGGGTGATGAACACCGACAACATGACGATCTCGGGCGAGACCATCGATTACGGCCCGTGTGCGTTCAGGGACGCGTTCGATCCCGCTGCCGTTTACAGCTCGGTCGACGACGGCGGCCGCTACGCCTATCGGAACCAGCCCGTGGTGGCGGAATGGAATCTTGCCCGTCTCGCGGAGTCGCTGCTGCCCCTGCTGCACGAGGACCAGGAGACGGCGATCGGCCTTGCGGTGGAAGCCCTGGATGATTTCCGCCGGCAGTACAGTGCTGCGTGGGCGGCGGGCATGAACGCGAAGCTTGGATTCCGTCGCGGGCTCGAGGACGCTGTGACCGGGCCCCTTGTCGAGGAGCTTTTGGTCCTCCTGCAGGAGGGACAGGTCGACTACACGTCGATCTTCCGCAGCCTTGGCAAAGCGGCCCGCGGCGAGCCCGAGCCTGCGCGGCAGCTTGTCCCGGATGTGACGGCGTTCGATGCCTGGGTTGAGCGCTGGCGTGCCTTGAGCCCGGATGCCGACGCGATGGACCGGGTCAATCCGGTGTACATTCCCCGCAACCACCTGGTGGAGGGGGCCCTGGCCGCTGCCACCGGCGGCGACCTCGACCCGCTGTTCCGGCTTCTGGACGCGGTCACCCGCCCGTTTGAGGAACGCCCCGGTCTCGAGCGATACGCGGTTGGCGCTCCGGAAGAATTCGGAACCTACCGGACCTTCTGCGGAACCTGAGCAGGCTATGACCTGGCTCCCGCCGGGGCCTTTTGTGAGCCGGAAGCTCATGACGAGGTCGGTTCCGTCGGCAAAGAAGGGAATCACCAGGTGCTGGAACTCCAGAAGAACACGACGACGGCGGCCCCCTTCCAGTTCCTGATACTGTTCCGGGATCGCCGGATCCGACGAACAGAGGATCCCACCCACAGATCCTGAGGGATGCGGCCGGGTGCCAGGAGCCTCTACCTGTCGTGCCTGCTGACGCTATGTGTCCCTGCCACTTCCAATTTATCGCGTAGAAGGGGGCTTGCGGCAAGGCCCCCGTCATGCCTCAAACTGGGTCGGACGTGCCCGTAAGAGGCGCACGGAAAATAGTGGGAGAGGGGGCTGTGATGGTTGATGTGATCGTTGCCGGCGGCGGTCCGACCGGGATGATGCTGGCCGCTGAGCTGACGCTGGCGGGGGTGGATGCGGCGATTGTGGAGCGCCGCCCGACGACGGTGCTGGTGGGCTCGCGTGCGGGCGGGTTCCACTCGCGGACGATCGAAATCCTCGATCAGCGTGGGATCGCCGACCGGTTCCTCGCCGAGGGCCAGCGCGTCCAGGCGGCGTTCTTCGGGAACACCACATTGGATGTGAGCGACTTTCCCACGCGACACCCCTACACGCTCGGCCTGTGGCAGAACCATATTGAACGGATCCTGGCCGGCTGGATCGGGGAGCTGGGAGTGCCGGTCCGACGGGGGCACGAGGTGGCCGGCTTCGCCCAGGACGGCAGCGGGGTCGACGTGCATCTCGCTGACGGCGGGTCGGTGCGCGCGCTGTACCTGGTCGGCGCCGACAGCGGGCGAAGTGCTGTCCGCAAGGCAGCAGGCATCGGCTTCCCCGGCTGGGATGCGACCAGGAGCAGCCTGATCGCCGAAGTGGAGGTGACCGAGGAGACGCCGGCAGGCATGCGCATCGACGAGGTGGGGGTTCACGGGCTGCACCTGATGGAGGATGGGCGGACCATGCGTGTGGTGGTCACTGAGAAGCAACTTGGACCGGCGACCGAGCCCACTTTGGCTGACCTCGGCAAAGCGCTGACCGAGATCTACGGTACGGACTTCGGGGTCCACACTCCGACATGGATCTCGCGGTTCACCGACGCCACCCGGCAGGCCGCGGCTTACCGCAGCGGCCGCGTGCTGCTCGCCGGGGACGCCGCGCACATCCATGCTCCTTCGGGCGGGCAGGGGATCGGGCTCGGCATCCAGGACGCCGTGAACCTCGGCTGGAAGCTCGCCCAGGTGGTCAAGGGCACTGCGCCGGACAGCCTGCTGGACACTTATCACGCCGAGCGGCACCCCGCCGGGGCCCGCGCGCTGAAGCACACCATGGCACAGTCGATAATGCAGCGGGCGGACCCGCGCATCGGCGCGTTGGCAGACACCGTGATGGGCCTGCTGACCATCGATGAGGCCCGGAAGCAGCTGGGCGGGCTCATTTCCGGACTGGACATCCGCTACGACCTCGGTGAGGGGCACCCGCTGCTGGGGCGCCGCATGCCCGACCTCGACGTCGTCACCGCCAACGGACCGCTGCGCCTCTTCGCCCTCCTGCACGACGCCCGTGCGGTGCTGCTCAACCTCGGCGCGCCGGGCAGCATCGACCCGGGGCCATGGGCTGATCGGGTGCAGCTGGTCGACGCAACGTACGACGGCGGGTGGGAGCTTCCGGTGATCGGTTCAGTCAGCGCCCCCGCGGCCATGTTGATCCGGCCCGACGGGCACGTGGCGTGGACGGGAGACGGCACGCAGACGGGGCTGGAGGACGCGCTGGCCAGCTGGTTCGGGCCTGCCGGCATTAACGCCCCGCGATGTTGATGGCGAAGGCCATCACAAAGCCGACCGACGCGGTGCGGCCGGAGTTCAGGTTGTAAGGAGGCCGCGGGCGGCTGCGGTGATGTGGCGGGCGGAGATGCCGGCGGCGTCGAGCAGTTCCTGTGGTTTGCCAGAGGTGGGCAGGGCTTTGACGGCGAGTAAGACGACGTGGAGTTCGGGGGTGTCCGTGCCGGCCAGGGCCTCGAGGACGGCGGAGCCGATGCCGCCTTCGGGGTAGTGGTCCTCGGCGACAACGATCCTGCCCCCGGTCGCCTGGCAGGTCCGGCGCAGGGTGTCCGCGTCGATGGGTTTGATGGAGTAGAGGTCAATGACGCGGGCGTTTATCCCGTCTTCGGACAGTTGATCGGCGGCGGTGAGGCATTCGTGCAGGGTCACGCCGGCGCCGATCAGTGTCACGGCGTCGTCGGGCCCGGCGCGGTGGACTTTGCACCCGCCGAGCGGGAATTGCTCATCCGGCCCGTAGATGACCGGGTAGGCGCCGCGGGTGGCCCGAAGGTAGGAGATTCCTGTGGTGTCTGCCATGGTCTTGACGAGCCGGGCAGTGGAGGGGGCGTCGGCGGGGTAGAGCACACTCGAGGTGTGCACCGCCCGCATGGCGGCGATGTCCTCCAATGCCATTTGCGAGGGGCCGTCCTGGCCGATTTCCACCCCGGCGTGTGTACCGACGAGCCGGATGCTGACCTGGGAGACTCCTGCCATCCGGATGAAGTCGTAGGGCCGGGAGATCAGGAAAGCGGCGAAACTCGCGGCGTACGCGATGTAGCCGCGGACCGAGAGCCCGATCGCGGAGGCGATGAGTTGCTGTTCAGCAATGAACATTTCGAAATACCGTTCCGGAGCGGCATCTTTGAATTCGCCGGCGTGGGTCGAGTTTCCGACTTCGCCGTCCAGGACAACGATTTCGGGTCGGGCGGCCAGCGCGGACACGGCGGCGCCGAAGGCAGCCCGGGTTGCCACCTCCTCACCCACCTCCCACCGGGGCAAACTGACGGCTGCCCCGGGATTGGGAGTGATCGCAGGGACGCCCGGTTCGGGGAGTGCCGTAGTGATCCGCAGGTCGCTGGGACCGCCGAGGGCTGCCACCGCCCGTTCGGCCATGTCCTTCGGAAGCGCTTTGCCGTGCCAGCCGTTCTGGTCCTCGATCTCGGCAACGCCTTTGCCCTTGATGGTTTTGGCGAGAACGACCGTTGGTTGGTCGGGCCGGGATCGTGCGCTGGTGAGCGCGTCGTCGATCGCGGAAATGTCATGGCCGTCGACGACGAGGGGATAGGCTCCGAAGGACTCTACCCGCCGGGCGTAGCGGTCCATGTCCCATTGGAGTTCGGTGGGACCGTTCTGGCCCAGGCGGTTGACGTCCACGATGGCGGTGAGATTGCCCAGCTTGTAGTACGCGGCTTTGTCCAGGGCCTCCCAGATGGACCCCTCGGCCAGTTCGCTATCCCCGCACAGGACCCAGGTCCGGTAGGGCAGCCGGTCCAGGTACCGTCCGGCCAGTGCCACTCCGACCGCATCCGGCAGGCCCTGACCCAATGAGCCTGTCGCCACGTCAACCCAGGGCAGGACTGGTGTGGGGTGGCCTTGCAGCCGGCCGCCGAACTGCCGGTAGGTGTGGATCAGTTCGTCCTCCTCGACCACGCCGACGGCCCGGTACATCGAATACAGCAGCGGGGAGGCATGACCCTTTGAAAAAATGAGGTGGTCGTTGGTCGCCAGCGACGGCTGGTCCCAGTCATAGCGGAGATGCCGCATGACGAGGACGGCCATGAGATCCGCAGCCGACAACGATGAGGTGGGATGGCCAGAACCGGCCTGTGTGCTGCACCGGATGGAGTCCACCCGCAGTTGCGCCGCCAGGCTTCCGATAACCTCAGCCTGTGCAGCAGCCATAGGCGCCGAGGGCAGTTCCTGATGTTCGGTCATCGCAATCACCTTTCGCCCTTCATGGGGTCCTCGTGTCCGGGACGGCTAATACCCGTCATACCCGATGCCGGTTCCAGGCGGAAGACGCGCACAAAGGCGACCCTCAGCGCACCTAGGACTTCATGCGGCACCCGAACCGTACGGACGCGTGATCGCCTCGAGGAAATGCCCGTCAGGATCCGCGAAGTAGACGCCACGTCCGCCGTCGTTGTGGTTGATCTGCTGCGGGCGGGACCGAGCCGGGTCCGCCCAGTAGGGGATGCCCTGGGCCTGGATCCTTGCGAAGATTCCGTCGAAGTCCTCCTCGCTGACCAGGAAGGCGTAGTGCTGCGGGGAGATGGGCCGGTCCGCCGTGGCGAAATCGAGGGCTACTCCGTGGTCGAGGGGCACGGCCATGAAGGACCACATGGCCTGGGGTTTCGGCAGACCGAGCACGTTGGCCAGGAACTCCGCCGAACGGCGCTTGTCCGTTGCGTAGACGATGGTGTGGTTGAAAGTGACCGTCATGGTGACCTCCTCGGGTGTTTTGTCCAGCAGTCGGCGTTCACAACTTCAACTAACGCGAAGGTCTGATCCGGCCCCGGCGAGCGGCAGCACCAGCATGTAGCCGGTCGGCATTTCGATGCTCCAGCGTCGCGGCTCGCGGACGACGAACTGCGTCGCCAACTGCTCTGGGGTGAGCAAGGTATTAGGCGCGGGAGATGGTCCCCACTGCTGGTCGCCGTACGGGTAGAGCGGATCTTGGACGCGGATTCCGGTGACTGAGAACTCCGGGAAATGGTCCGGATCGCCGAGTGACTCGAAGCCGCTCATCACCCATACGTGGCGACCGCGCCACATGACCAGCCCGACCGGCCGGTCCGTGTCGGCGATGGCGCGCGAAGCGGTTCGCAGCGCTTCCTCGTAGTCAGTGATGCTAACGACGGCGTACGGCCCCATCCCGACCTCGTTCAGCACCTGCGCCCAACCCAAGGGGTTGGCACCGTTGAACGAGTTGGAGGACCGTGCCCGGGCCATCTCCCACAGTTCGCCCTGCTGAACGTCATCGGCCCACGTGCCGGCCCCCGTGTCGTCGATGAGGTTGTGCATCATCTGGATGCTCGCCGCCACACACCACTCAAAGGTGTACTGCGGCACGAAGTCCCCCTCCTGGTAGAGGTTGAGGGCGAACGCCTGGGGCACGGGAGGCGGCGTGGGAACCGACGTCGGGGTGGGGGACGGGGTCCGGTGAGGAGCGGGGACGTCATCGCGTGCGGCCGGCGGAGCCGAGGAAATCTGGATCGGTCGATCGGTGGCGGCCTCATCGAGTCTGATCGCGGGCGCGCAGGCCGAGAGGAGGGTCGCTAGGATGACGAACCCGGCCAGACGACGGAGCGGGGCACCGAACATGATCGATCCAGTTTATCGCGACGCGGCGGGAATGCATCGTGCAGGGTGGGCTCGTCGCGTCAGGACAGACGTCGGAATTCCCCCGACAGGAGCTGGACATGGATCGGCAGCACCATCTGGATAGGAGTATTGCCGACCGGCGCATCGAGCAGTTCGTTGATCGAGGTCTGCCCTTCCAGTTCGCCGGTCTGGTCCCTGTCCATGAATCGACAATATCTGCGCCTGGCTGCGGTGAGTACTCAGACACGCAGATCAGGTCTCAGCCCGCCGTTCGGGACTCGTCGCCCGCGATCTCGCCCAGGCACTGGCCGGCGCGCCGTGTGGAGTGTCAGGATTGGGACACGACACATGTGTAGGCCAGAGGAGGCTCGTGGATGACCGACGGGATGACAGCGGCACCCGAAACGGGATACGCGCCGGTGAACGGGCTCCAGATGTACTACGAGTTGCATGGCGACGACGGCGACGGTGATACCCCGCTGTTGCTCCTGCACGGTGGGCTCTTCGACATCGAGCTGCAGTTCGGCGCACTGATCCCGAGCCTGTCGGCCGGGCGCCGGGTGATCGCGACGGACTTCCAAGGGCACGGACACACCAACGACATCGATCGGCCGCTGGGCACTGCTGATCTGACATCCGATGTCGTCGGGCTTCTTGAGCACCTCGGTGTCGACAGCGTCGACGTGTTCGGGTTCAGCGTCGGCGGTGCGGTTGCGCTGGACCTCGCGATCCACCACCCGGAACTCGTGCGTAAGCTCATCGTTTCGTCGGTGTCTTTCCGGCCGGAGGGCGACCGTGGCGGCAACGCCGAAGCGGTAGCGGAGATGACGGTGGATATGATCGCGGGAACCCCGATGGAGGAACGCTACCTTGCCGTGTCGCCGCATCCCGATCGCGAGCACCTGCAGGGCCTGCTCGGCAAGCTCTCACGCTACGGCGCGGGCGAAACCGGATGGAGCGACGACGAGATCCGTGGAATCGCCGCCCCGACGCTCCTCACGGTCGGCGACTGCGACATGGTCAAGCTCGACCACGCGGTGAAGTTCCTCCGACTGCGCGGGGGAGACGTGAACGGCGACTTCGAGGGCGTGCCCGCGTCGCAGCTCGCGGTGTTCCCCGGAACGACGCATTTCTTCGGCCTCGCGCGGACAGACCTCGTGCGCGACGTCGTGATCACGTTCCTCGACGCACCCGCGCCCACCGGCTGGGCCGATCGCTGAGGCTGCACCGACGAATGTTGGCAGTGTTGCGGTACGGGAGAGTGTTTCCGTGGCCAAATAGAGAGTGATGCTCAGGCGTTCGGGGAAGCGCACAGAATGAAGTGTTCCACCAGCGGCTCCTTTGCCTCAGCCCCGCTGACAATAGAGAGCTCGACCAAGTCCGCGCGTTCCTTTATCTGTCGCCACACAAGGTCATCCGGCTGCTGCCGCACGGATGATTCCGGGGCCAGAGTCACCCCTAGCCCGCACTTGACCATGGCCAGCTGGGAATTGATGGAGTTGGCGTAGTGCTGCGCTTCCGGGCTGAAGCCCACTTGCCGGCACGCGGCGACGAGTTCGTCGTGGTAGTCCGGGGAAATCTGCCGGGGCAGCCACACCCAGGAGTCTTCCCGGAACTCCGACAGGCTGACAGGCCCTCTTCCTCGGGCGAGCGGGTGGTCTTTAGGCATAGCGACCACAAAGTGATCCCGGCGCAGTGGTACCGATATAAGCCGGCGGCCAGTTTCGGAATGGCGGATCACAGCGACGTCGAGCTCGCGGCGACCTAGGGCATCCCGCCCGTGATGGGAGTCGATCTCCTGAACGCGCAATTCCACTAGCGGGCGCGTGGCACGAAAGCGGGCCAGGATCTCCGGAAGCACTTCGCTGAACGCCGAGGTGACCGCTCCAATGCGCAGAGTTCCAATGGTGCCTGAACTCGCCAATTGGGCTGTCTCCTGAGCGCGTTCTGACGCGCCGACCAGCAATCTGCATTGCTCGAGGAAGAGGCTGCCCGCCTCTGTCAGCAAAACGCTGCGGCTCGATCTGTTGAGCAGCGTGGTGCCAAGCTGGCGTTCCAGCTGCAAGATGGCTTGGCTTAGTGGCGGCTGGGACATGCTGAGACGATCAGCCGCCCGGCCAAAATGGAGCTCTTCGGCCACAGCTATGAAATACCTTGCCTGACGTACTTCAACCGTCATTCATTCGCCTTTCGTCTTACACCTGGGTGAAGTCAGACCTTCATTGTATTGATGCAGCGACCACTGCTGCCATCGGTTCCATGGATACCAGCTATCCCAAATGCTTGATTCCCCCGATGGCTCAGGGTTTGCCACAGTGAGGAAGTCACTTTCGGCGGCTGAACGGCGCCGATTCTCCGTGACCACCACGAGGCAAAGGGAGATTCAATGGAGAATATTCAGCTCACGGGTACAGCGACCAGGGAAGCTGCACCCGACCCTGCGGCGACGCGACAGGCCGGACCACTCCAGGCAACCCTGCTGGTGGCAGGCAGCTGCATGCCGGTGCTGGGGGCCGTCCTGCTGGCACCCATCCTCCCAACCCTTAACCAGGCGTTCGCAGACACCCCCGGGGTTGCCATCCTGGTGCCGCTCACCCTGACGCTGCCGGCGCTGTTCGTGGCGCTTTTCTCGCCCCTGGCCGGCTATGTTGCCGACCGGGTAGGGCGGAAGCAGCTCCTGATCTTCGCCATGCTGGCCTACGCCGCCTTCGGGACGGCACCGCTTTGGCTGGAGACCCTGGAAGCCATCGCGTTGTCCCGTGTCGGCGTCGGAATCGCCGAAGCCGCCATCATGACCTGCTGCACCACCCTCATCACGGATTACTATGCGGGCGAACAGCGGAACAAATACCTAGGGCTTCAGACCATGGTCAGTGCGCTCGCAGCCACCGGATTCTTCGCGCTGGGCGGTGCTTTGGGCAGCATCGGCTGGCGGACGCCGTTCTGGCTCTACGCCGCAAGCGCAGTCATCGTCATCCTCATGGTCTTCAAGCTCTGGGAGCCGGCCAAGAGCCAGCGCACGAGGGCGGACAAAACGCCGGTGCCGTGGCGGCAGATCGGTGCCCCGGCCGCAGTGACGCTGTTCGGCGGGATTGTTTTCTACGCACTGATCGTGCACCTGCCGTACGTCATTACCGGCCTGGGTGTCGGTGACGCGGCACTCATCGGACTGGCCGCGGCCATCGCCTCCCTCGCCACCGCGGCAGGCGCCATCTCATTCCGCTTCCTGGCGAAGCTGGGCACGCGGAACCTGCTGGCTCTCGCATTCGGGCTGGCCGCCGTCGGACTTTCCCTCGTATCCGTCGCGGGCACGGTGCCTCTGGCGATCGCAGGGGCGGTCATTGCCAGCGCAGGAACAGGCGTGCTGCTGCCTACGCTGCTTACATGGGCCGTCAATGGCCTCGAATTTCAGCAGCGCGGCCGTGGCACAGGCATCTGGACCGGGACGCTGTTCATCGGCCAGTTCCTGACTCCCATCGTCCTGGGAGCCGCCACGGCGGGACTTGGGAGCTTCGGCTTCGCCCTTGGCGCGCTGGGAATCGGCTGCGCCGTTGCACTGCTTGCCGTCTTGTTCCGCGGTCCCCGGATGATGCCCGTCAGTAACTAGGACGGCCGGTGTCCTGTACGGATAGCCTGTGGGTATGAAGAACCTGGACCTGAACCTGTTGCCCCAACTTCAGGTCCTTTTGGAGCTGCGTAACGTTTCCCGCGCGGCTGAGAGGCTTCAGCTCAGCCAGCCGGCCACCAGTGCAGCGATGGCCAGGCTCCGGCGGCACTTCGACGACGAACTCCTGGTCCGAAATGGCCGTACGTACGACCTCACGCCGTTCGCCCAGGCATTGGTCCCGCTGGTTGATGAGGCTATGCTTCACATCCAGCGGGCCACACGGGTGCGCTCGGGCTTCGATGCCGCCACAAGCGAGCGGGAGTTCATCATCGCCGCCTCGGACTACGCGGCGGCGCTGATGGTGAGTCCCCTCCGCCGGATTCTGCGAAAGGAAGCACCGAACGTCTCCGTGGACTTCGTCCCCACCGCCGGCTCCGGAATCCAGGGCCAGATGGCGGACTACTCGAAAATCGACCTGCTCGTGGGGCCAACTGGCTACCACATGCAGGGCGCCACCAAACAGCTGTTCCGGGACAGTTTCGTGGCCGTGGCTGACGCTGGAAACCCTCTGCTCCAGCAGCCCCGGCTGACCCTGGAGGACATGATCACGGTTCCCCACGCCGTCGGCTATTTCGGTGAGGGAATCAGCACCCCGGCGGACAAGCTCTTCGAATCCCGCGGTGTTCAGCGCCAGGTGGCGGCAGTCGTGGCCGGCTTCCTGTCCCTGCCGCTCCTCGTCGAGGGCACGGACCTGGTGGCGCTTGTCCCACGGATGCTGGCTGCCAGGGCCCAGCGCGGCGCGGACATCGCCGTAGTGGAGTTCGCTGAGGACGCCGAGGCTTCCCTCGTGGAGGCCATGTACTGGCACCCGTCCCAGACGGAGGATCCCGCGAGCGCCTGGCTGCGTTCCGTGGTCCAGCGGGCCTGCGCCCGGTTGCATGAACTCTTCCCCGTCACAGCCCATCCGGTGACTATCACTGTGACGGATACCAGGTAGACGAAACCAGCCGTTCCCCTTCCGGACAGGCGCCAATCCGATGGTCGACGGCGGCTGGTCAGCGGTTGCCGGGCTAGGTGCGGCGGCCATTCCCAACTAGGTAGCAGTAGGTGCCGTTATGAGCGCTCATAACGGCACCTACTGCTACCTAGTTGGGGCGAGCGTCAGCGCATCGCGTCAGAGACGGACTTCGCTCCGCCGTGGCCTGACTGGCCGCCGTCCACCGGAATCTCGGCACCCGTCACGAACGAGGACAACGGGCTGAGGAGGAACAATACAACGCCGGCCACCTCCTCTGCGCTGCCGGTGCGGCCCAGCGGTGTCTCGGCCAGCGTGGCCTGCCGGAACTCGGGCTTTGCGCTCGCCGTCATAGCTGTTTCGATGAAGCCCGGGTGGACGGTATTCACCCGGATCCCGCGGGGGCCAAGCTCCATGGCCGCGACGTGGGACAGCCCCCGCAGGGCCCATTTGCTGGCGGTGTAAGCCACGGGATAGTGCGCTGTAAGGCCCGCAACGGAGCCCACATTCACAATCGCGGAGCCGCGGCCCATCATTGGTGTGAGGGCCTGGATGCCGAGCAGGGCCCCGGCGACGTTTATTTCATAGACGCGCTGCAGGTCGGCCACCGAGGCATCCAGCAACCGGCTGCGCTGCGTGATGCCGGCATTGTTCACGAGCCCGTCCAGTTGCCAGCCCCGGGACTCGATCCAGCCCCCGAGATCGGACCAGCCGGAGGCATCAGCGACATCGAGCTGCCGGTACGCCAGCGCATCAGGCGAAGATGCCGACAAAGCGGCCAGGTGCGCAGGCATCTCTGCGGCAAGGTCCGTCGCGATGACCCGCGCCCCTGCTTCCACCAGCAGCCGCGCCTCGGCGGCACCCTGTCCCTGGCCCGCGCCGGTGACCACCACTGTGCGGCCTTCGAGCTGAAGGGAGGCCACGCTATCGCCCTGGAGAAACAGATGACGGAACCTGAACGCGGTTCCTTGGGCGGATGCGGGCAGGAACACGGGTCACAGCGTCCCTGCGTTCGCCTACGGTGTTCTCGATGCTGCCGATTCCTTCCACCGTCATACGGACCACGTCGCCGGACTTGAGTGGCGGGGGAGTCCGGGACCCGTTCCGCCCCCAGAGTTCCGCGAGGCAGCCGCTGCCGCACGTGCCGGAACCCAGGACGTCGCCGGGCCGCACCACGGAATCCTGCGAAGCGTATGCCACCAGTTCGCCGAACGGCCAGCCCATGTTGGACAGCAGGTCCCGTCCGATGGCTTCCCCGTTGACTTCCACGGCCATGGAGACCGGCAGGAAACCCTCGGCATCGTGCAGGTCCTCGAACTCGTCCGCGGTGACAATCCAGGGCCCCAGTGTGTTGGCGAAGTCCTTGCCCTTGCAGGGGCCCAGGCTGACCTTCATCTCGCGGCGCTGCAGGTCCCGCGCCGACCAGTCGTTTAACACCGTGTAGCCGAAGATATGGCGGTGGCCCTCGCCTGCGGTCAGGTTGCGGCCGTCGCTTCCCGGAACACGTCCGACGACGGCGGCCACTTCCGTTTCAAAGTCCAGGTCCTCGCACCCCGCCGGAATGCCAATCACCTCGCCGGTGCCGGTCACCGTGTGCGGATTGGTGAAGTAGAACGTGGGCGCCTCGTACCATTCGGCCACTACGCCGGCCACGCCGTCGATGCTCTTCCGCACCCCTTCGACATGTTCCTCGAAAGCCACAAAGTCACGGATGGTGGCGGGCACCAGCGGGGCGAGCAGTTGCACGTCCGCCAGCTGCACGGGCGAGGCGGAACCGATGGTTTCCGCTGCGCGGGTCAGGGTTTCGGCAAGCCCGGCTTCCAGCAGGGAGCTGACGGACTGGCTTGCGGGCAGGGCGTAGCAGTTCGCTCCGTCCACGAACCCGGACTGCGTGCCGCCGTCGTGGTTCCAGCGTGCGATCTTGACCATGCGCGTGTTCCTTAAGTTGTGGGTCGGGCGGTGAGGACTGAAGCAGGTGTGATGCCCAGGGCGGCGGCGTTGCCGGCAAGCACTCTGGCTTCGTCGGCCGCGGGCAGGCTGGCCGTGCGCACTTCGGCCGCTGGGCTGTCGGAGCCCATGTCGAACGGGTAGTCGGAGCCCAGCATCACCTGCTCCGGCCCGGCGGCCGCAACGAGGGCCCGGAGTTCGGCAGCGCTGTGCACCAGGGAATCGAAGTACAGCTTCTTCAGGTACGACGACGGCGGCTGGGCGCAGCCGTGCGCTTCCGGCCGGACCTTCCAGGCATGGTCGGAGCGGCCCAGCGTGGTGGGAAGGTAGCCGCCGCCGTGGGCGGCCAGGACTTTCAGGCCCGGGTGGCGGTCCAGGACGCCGCTGAAGATCAGGTGGGACAGGGCCACCGCGTTTTCGGCCGGTTGGGAGACGGTGTTGGCGAGGTAGAAGCGGTCAAGCCGTTCGTCCAGCGAGCAGCCGAATGGGTGCAGGAAAACGAGGGCGCCGAGTTTTTCGGCCCGGCCCCAAAATGGTTCCAGGCGCGGGTCCGAAAGTTCGACGGTGCTGCGGTCCGGGTCGCCGGGCGTGGCGGCGAACGAGCCGATCTCCACGCCGAGCAGCCCGCATTCCACCACGGCGTGCTCCAGGGCTTCCACCATCAGCGCAGGATGCTGGAGAGGGACCAGCCCCAGGCCGTTAAGGCGCTCCGGCGCATGGTCAACGAAGTCCCGGACCGCCTGATTGGCCTGCTTCGCGAGCTTCAGGGACAGTTTTTCGCCGGCGAAGTAGTAGAAGTGCGACGGCGACGGCGAGACCAGCTGGACGTCTACGCCCTGGGCGTCCATGTCCGCCAGCCGGCGGTCCAGGTCGGTCAGTTGAGGCCAGCGCTCGTTAATCATTTTGCCCGAAGCGGCCAGGGATTCCGGCCCATTCCGCCGGACCTCCAGGGCCTGCTGGGCGCCGAAACCTTCGGGATCGGCCTCGGCCACCAACTGCAGGAGGGCAGGGAGCAGGATGTGGGCGTGGACGTCAACGGTTGGTGTTTCCTGAGGGCCGGTGCTCATGCGGGTTCCTTGAGCATGGTGGACAGGGAGTGCATGAGGCCGGGCACGTCGGCGTCGCGGACGCCGTCGAGCATCCACTGGCCCAGCTGGACGGAGGCGGTGACGACGGCTTTGGCCCGGTCCAGGCGCCGGTCGGTGAACTCTTTCCAGAGTGTCTCGGTGAGATGGTCGGCGTTGATCAGCAGTTCGGCCAGGACGGACGCGTCTTCAAGGGCCATCGCGGCGCCCTGGGCAATCGTGGGCGGGCAGCTGTGGGCGGCATCCCCAATGATGACAGTGCGGCCGTGGTGCCAAGGCCCGTCCACCAGGTGGGTGGTGAAGCGGGTGTAGTTGATGCGGGCACTGTGGTCCAGGTTGGCGCGGATCTCGTTCCAGGGGCCTCCGTAGGCGGCGGCGAGTTCGGCCATGATGCGGGGGCCGTCCTCGTGGTTGCGCTCCTGGGCCTTTTCGACGAGGTAGGCGTAGATGGTGTCCGGGCCGGTGGGGCAGTAGCCGGCAATGAAACACGGGCCGCCGTAGGTAAGGTCCGTGCGGACCACGTCCTCGGGCCGCTCCACAAACGCACGCCAGATGCCCATGCCGGTGGCCTGGGGTTCGACGTCGATGCCGATGGCCTTGCGGACCGCGGAGTGCAGGCCGTCCGCGCCGATCAGGAGGTCATAGCGTGCGGTGGCGCCGTCGGCGGTGCTGACGGTGACGGATCCGCCGTCGTCCGCTATATCGGTAACGGCCTTGCCGTAGCTGATCCGGGCACCGGCGTGCTCGGCGCGTTCGCGGAGGACGGCCGTGAGGTCGGGGCGGTACATGCCCAGGGTTGCGGGCAGATCATCACCGCCGGTCCGGATGTCCGCCAGCACGGCGATGACGGTGCCGGCAGGGTCGGGGGCGCGCAGGCCGAGGGTGCTGAACGCGTAGCCCTTGGCCCCGATCTGGTCCCAGACGCCGAGCTGGCGGAGAATCCGCAGGGCGTTCCCCTGAAGGGTGATACCGGAGCCGACGGTCTGCGGGGTTTCCGCCTTTTCCAGGACTTCCACGTGGATTCCGGCGTCCGCCAGGAGGATGGCTGCGGTCAGTCCCGCGGCTCCCGCCCCGACGATTCCGACGTTCTGTACTGCTGCCATCGCTGACTCCTTTGTATTGACGGCGTTACTGACTTTTGTTGCTGTGCGACTGAAAGCTACCGAACGGCGATCGGGTTGACCGGTGAGCCGACGGCGCCGGTGATGGGAAGCGGTGCCGCGGTGAGCAGGAAGTCGTACCTGCCGTCCGCTGCACACGCTTCCGCCAGTCCGTCCGGATCCCACATCTCGCCCAGGAACAGCCCCAGGTTGGGGATGGCGATCTGGTGGAGGGGCTGAAAGGCGCCGTCAAACTCGTTGGGACGTACTTCGAAACCCCACGTGTCGGTGGCGATCCCCGCGATTTCGCTGTTGTGCAGCCACGGTGCGGTGCTGAAGGACAGGCCCGGGGCGGATCCTCCGGCGTAGTCGCCCCAGCCGTCGCGGCGGACGCGGGTGTGCTGTCCGGTGCGGATCACCACGATGTCGCCCCGGCCCACCTTCGAGCTGGGTCCCTGCAGTTCGACGGTCCGCTCGAGGTGTGCGGGCGTGATGGCGAATCCGTCCGGCAGTTCGCCGTCGTTCCTGCCGAGTTCCGGGCCGAGCGCCCGGCCGACGTCGAGCAGCACGCCGCGGGTGACGATCTTGGCCGCGGCGGTTTCGATGCCGGTGACCAGGTCGCCTTCGGAGGTGACCACGTCGCCCGCGGCCCGGCCGTTCCAGGCCTTGCCTTGGTCGAAGATGTGGCCCAGGCCGTCCCACTGGGTGGAGCACTGCAGCGGCATGGCAATGACGTCGTCCGCGCCGCCGAAACCGTGCGGGAAGCCCTGGTTGCCGCGTTCGGCGTCCACGCCGGTGTCAGTCATGGTGTGGACGGGGTTGGTGCGGCGGCGCCAGCCCTTCTGCGGGCCGTTGGTGTCGAATGGCTGGGAGAGCGAGAACGCCTCACCCGTCTTCACCAGGGCCGCGGCTTCGATGCGCTTGGCGGCGTCAATGAAGTTCAGGGTTCCCAGGACGTCATCGTTCCCCCAGCGGCCCCAGTTGTTGTGGGCTGCGGCCATGGAGCGGATGCTGCCGAGCGGGTCCGCACGCCGGATCACCGGGGAGTCCATTGATTCTCCGGTGCCGGTGATGGGTGCTGTGTCGTGCGAAGTCACTGGACCTCGTCCTGGCAGTGGATCAGCTGGGTGCCCAGGCCGGTGATGGTGCCTTCCATGACGTCGCCGTCCTGCAGCAGCCGGCCCCAGTGCTGGCCGTTGCCGGCGGGGCTTCCGGTCAGGACCAGATCACCGGGGCCCAGGGGCATAATCTGGGAGGCCTCGCTGACCAGCTTGGCCACGCCGAAGATCATGTCCTGCGTGGACTCGTCCTGCATGGCCTTGCCGTTGAGCTTCAGGGTCACCTGCACGTCCTGCGGGTCGCCGAAGAACTTGGCGGGCACCAGCAGCGGACCGGTGGGCAGGAAGCCAGGGGCGTTCTTTGCGCGGTACCAGTCCGAGCCGATCGCGGGCATGTCCTTGCGGAAGACGTACTCGCGGGTAGTGATGTCGTTGACCATGGTGTAGCCGAAGACGTAGTCCAGAGCTTCCTCGGGGGTGACCCGGAACGCCGTCCTGCCGACGACGGCCGCCAGTTCCAATTCCCAGTCGTGGGACTTGGAGTAGGAGGGCAGGGTGAGGTCGTCAGTGGCAGACGCGATCGCCGTCGGGAGCCCGATGAAGAAGTACGGCGTGCCCTGGCCGGCCCGTTTGTCCATCATGGCCGCCGTCTTGGCGCGCACCTCGTCTTCGTCCTGGCCCGGTTCGCGGTGGGCTGCGGCGAGGTCGATCACGTGCTTGCGGTAGTTCGCGCCGGTCTGCAGGACCTGGACCGGCTCCACCGGTGCAAGGACTTCGACGGCGGCCAGGGCCAGGCCGGCCTCCTGGCCGGCGGAGGTTGCCAGGGCGTCCAGCTGGCCTTCGGTGGTTGCCCAGTGCTCGATCAGGGAGTTGATGTCGCCGTCCAGCGGCAGGACCCGGCCGCGGACCAGAAGGCCCACGCGGGCCTTGCCGGCGCCCGGCTCCTGGAAGCGGATGAGGGAATACATAGCCTCAGTCATGACCCTTAGCCCCGGCCCTGCTTGGCGTACGGGTTCAGGAGGGCTTCCTTCATCTCCGGCGATGCTCCTTCTTCGGTGGCGGTGAAGCCTTCGGCCGTTGGGAACGATTCGGTCATGGAGTGCGGCATGGCGCCGTTCTTGTAGAAGTTGTTGGAGCCTAGCGACGGCTTCCAGGTGTTGGCATCCCAGTCCGGGACGTAGTTGCGGTAGCCGCCGGAGTTGAGCTCCACGCGGAGTCCCGAAGGGTCGCGGAAGTAGAGAAAGTTCTGCTCGCCCACGCCGTGGATGGAGGGGCCGTATTCCATCGGGGTGCCGTTTTCCATCATGACGTCCGCGGTGCGGAGCAGGTCCTCGGTGGCGTCCACCCAGAAGGCGATGTGGTTGACGCGGCCGGCGCGGCTGGAGGTGTCCAGGACAACGCCCAGGTCGTGGGATTTTTCGTTGGTGGTCAGCACCGAGAAGACGGTGATGGGTGCTTCGTCGAGGTCAACGAACGCCATCACGCGGAAGCCCAGGGCCTCGTTGTACCACGTGGCGAAGCCGCGGACATCGGAGCAGGCCACGGTGATGTGGTCCAGGAAACGGGGCGCGGCCGCGTGGCTGCTGCGGCGCTCCGGACGGTCCGGGTACGTGGACTCGAAGCCGGGTTCGGCCACGAACTTCTCCAGGTCGTAAAAGAGGCGCATCGGATGGCCGTAGGGGCCGGTGAATTCATAGGACTTGCCGTAGCCGTGACCGCCGGCGGTCCAGGAGCCCTGGACACCGGTTGCCTCTACCCGGGCGGCAGCGGCTTCGAGGGCCGCCTGGGAGTTGGTGCGCCAGGCCATCCGGCCCAGGGCCGCTTCCGGTCCTTCGGTGACGACCAGGCTGTAGCGGTAGTAGTCACCCCAGCAGCGCAGGTAGACGTTGCCGTCCACCCGGTCAATGATGCGCATGCCGAACTTTTCCTCGTAGAACCGAGCCGACGCTTCGACGGCCGGGGTGGTGATCTCGAGGTGGGCAAGATGTGAGAGGGGAGTCTCCACGTTGAATTCCTTCTGGATACTGGCTGCGCTACTCGTTGCTGCAGGTCTGAGACAACTGTGACTCACGGCAAGTATTTGAGGAAGGCGAAGTTCTTGATAGCAAGTATCCGTTCGGCGGATAGTTCTTCGGGGTTCTATCCAGGCGCGCCCCGTATAGGCGTCGTAGACGTACGCCTCTATACGGCGCAGAGCGCGATAGGGGGCTCCGCCAGCCGGCGGTTGGCGACGTTGATGCCATCCGAGGAGTTCTTCAAACCCTGGGTTCGACCGGAAGCGGCGCGTAAACAGCGCGACTCCTGATACGGCGCCCGATATCGGACCCCAAAATTCCAGGTCCGGGAGTGTGGCCGGCAGGTCTACTGTTCAGAGGGCCCTGAGTGTCTCCGCGAGCCGAGCAATGCCGAGCTCCGTCCGCTCAGGGGTTTGCGAGGCAAAGCACAGCCGCACAGCGTTGCCGAACTGTCCAGTCACAAAAAACGCGTGACCGGGGATAAATGCCACACCGTTCCGGATGCCCAAGTCAAAGAGCTTTGAGGTGTTGACGTGTTCGCCGAATGTGAGCCACAGGAAGAATCCACCCTGGGGATTAGTCCATGTCGCCTGCCCGCTGAAGTGGCGCTCCAGCGACGTCTGCATCGCCCGCATCCGTATGTGATATTCGCTGCGGAGCCGCTCCAGGTGTGGCTCGAGTTCACCGCGGCGAAGGAACTCGGCCGACACGAGTTGATTGGGCACATTGGTGCAGGTGTCCATCGTCTGTTTTGCATCAATGAGTTTCGCCACGATGGCGGGATCGGCGTCCACCCAGCCGATACGCAGCCCTGGAGCGAGGATCTTGGAAAAAGTGCGTACGGAGAACACGAGCGGGTCCCCCCCCGCCCAGCTCGCGGAATCCCGGGATGTGATCGCCGTCGAAACGCAGCATTCCATAGGGGTCGTCATCGATGATGATGCTTCCCCATTCCCTGGCCAGGGCGAGTAAGAGGTGGCGGCGTTCGAGAGACATTGCCGTCCCGGTAGGGTTCTGGAAATTCGGAATGACGTAAATAGCTTTGGGGATGCGCCCGGCTCTTTGAACCAGCTCAGGCAACGCTTCAACCATGAGTCCGTCGTCGTCGATCGGTGCCTCCAGGATGTCCGCACCATAAGCAAGGAGGGTGGCGCTCCCGTTGGTGTAGGTCGGGGCCTCGACGATCACAAGGTCTCCCGGGTCAACAAAGAGCTTGCCCGCAAGGTCCAACCCCTGCATTCCTCCAGTCGTGATGAGCAGCCGCTCGGCCGACGTACGCTCGGGAGTCGAATCCAGGAATGCAACGAGTTCATCTCGGAGCGCGGTTTGGCCCTCGGTGGCTCCATAGCCAAAGGCTGCAGCCCCGGCATCGGCGAGAACGGAACTGTAGATCTCGCGGAAAGCCTCGGAAGGAACTGCTTCAGCAGCGGGACTCCCCATGGCGAAGCTGACGATATCGTGCGTCTGCCGCTGCAGCAGGGACGTGCTCGAATCGATGATCGAACCGACCAGACCCTTCGTGCGGGTTGCCCACGGGAGACCGGCGGGGTTCACGACTTTCCTCGGCGCTGAGCCAGGAGCTGTAGTTCCCGGGCAACCGCTTGGATCTCATCGGCCCGCGCGGCCAGCCTGCTGTTCTCCAGGCGTTTTGGTCCGAAGTCATTGGATGTGGACGATCGATGAGAAGACTCGAGGGGACGGTAGGAGCGCACTGCTTGCCCCTCGGGCAGCGAACCCGAGAGGGGGTCGTGGAAGACCACCGCCGCCGCTGTCCGTGATGGGACGCCGGCCGGCGACGGCGGGCGTCTGTCCCCGGTCGGAGCAATGGGATTACCGGGTGTTGGTTCGGTCATTGGATCGTTCCCAGTTGAATATTGACAGCCAGCAGAACGGCGCCCAAGGCAAGGATTCCCGAGGAAATCTGCAATGGGAAGTTGCCTTTGAGCTGCCTCCGGCGGCATTCACGTGGTGCTGGCGACGGCAGTTGCGCGACAGCGCTTGAGCTGGTTAGAAGCCCTGCCGTGATGAGCAAGATCAGACTCAGCATTGCCCCGCTCCCAGGCCTGATGTTCCGCAGAGGGTTTTGGACCGACGTATTCCCATAGTCTTCCTAGTAGGCGTAGACATTGCCGGAAATCAGCAGGTCGTAGTCATCCTCGACATGGAACAGGCGACGGTCTCCGATCTGGTCTGTCACCCAAATCGTCCGACCATCCTCAGTCCGCTCATCGATGGAACCCTTGTAGCATTCGACGCCCTGCCGACAAAGAATGATGACGTCTCCGCGCTGAAGGGACGTCCACATGGATACACGACGGCTCTGTCGCATTTTTGTGCCTTTCTGTGGATTGCCTCGGTGGCCGGGGCCTCTGCCCTCGCCATCATTGGGTCCGGAAAGACGGTACGTCGTCCGGGGCAGCCACCGCTGGAAAACTTCCACGCCCAGTCTATCGTCAATTGTTGACAATAGGTACGATGGGAAAGTGTCATCCAATGAGGCAGACAAGTACGTACAGGGCGCAGCCCAAGAAGGAGCAACTATGGTCAAGGCGACCGTCATGAGCGATGCAACCACCGCAAGCCCGGGGGAGCACAACCCTAAGGAAACCGCGATTCAGGCCGGGCAGACCGAAGCGTCCTTCCGCCTTTGGAACAGGGACGGCCTGAAGACCGGTATCTGGGAGGTCACTCCCGGAGAGTTCAAGAGCACGCGTCCCGGTTACGACGAGATCTGCCAGATCCTGAGCGGGCGCGGAACAATTACCGAGCCGGACGGCAACAGCTTCGATATCGGACCCGGTACCCTGTTCGTGACCCCCGCGGGCTGGGAGGGTCACTGGACCATCCACGAAACGCTCCGCAAGATGTGGGTTGTGGCGGATGTTCCCGCCACTACCGAATAATCGGCGGAAACCAACAAGGCGGAACCTAGCAGGTAAAACTCTCTGTGCGCCGGCGAACTGCTCCCCGGAAGTTGGACTGACAAATTCAGTTTCGACTTCCGGGGAGCATTTTTATGCATGCACGTATGTCGTTAGCCGAGGATCTGCGCCGAGCCGCCGTAGCTTGGTTTGAGAAAGGCATTCGGACACCACCATCGGGAAGCCCAACAAAGCTAAAGGGCCTGAGCCCGGTCTAATACCGTGCTCAGGCCCTTGCAGCTTAGGCTCTTATCTAGCGAGTCCGTCTCACTTTCATAAACAGGTCTTGGACTGGGTTTAGAGGCCGAGGTGCTTGTTCAGCTCGTCCAGGGACTTCACGGTGGTGATGTTGTAGCCATCGGCGAAGGGTTCAGCGCCACGGTCCAGCATTACAAGGTCTCGGAAACCCAGGCTGTACATCGGGATGTGGTCGTACAGTGGGTGCGAGGAGACATGCAGGAAGTCCTCAGGCTCGGCGTTCAGGGTGTCCAGCATGTACTCAAACGCCTGGAGACGCGGCTTGTAGGCCCCGGCCTGCTCAGCGGTAAACACGGCGTGCCACTCTGCGCCAAGCTTGGGAATGCTGATGTCCAGGAAGCTGTCGTCAGCGTTGGACAGAGCCACCAGCTTGTAGTTGTCCCCCTGGAGCTTCAGCGCAGCCGGCACGTCCTCGTGGGCAACGGCGTTGCGTACAGCCTCAGCGAGTTCTGCGCCGGCACCGGGAGTCGGCCCAATGCCAAACCGCTTGCATGCGCGGTCAAAGGCATCCTGAAGGATCTGCTCGTAGGGCTTGTAGTCGCCATTGACCTCGTCGAACCGGTATGCACGGAAAACCTTCTTAAAGGCCAACCACTGCTCGTCTGGGATGCGGCCATCGAGCAGGCGCTGGGTGGTGGGATAAATGTTGAAGTTGATCAGCGTGCCGTAGACATCATAAGAGATGTACTTCGGCCGGAAGTTCGTGTCTGCCATGATTAATCCGTTCCTAGTTGGTTTGTATTTTGTTGCGGGTTGTATATTTCGACAATTGGCGACAGGTAGTGGATCACCTTCTTGTTGAACGATTGATACTGCTCCTAGCTCAGAACCAGTGATGTGAGTCGCGTATCGGGTCCGAGGAACCGTGCTGGGTTCATGAAGCTAACGTCGGTGGCCGTTGTTCCGTCCAGCAGGAGGTCGGCGGCAATAGCTCCCAGTGCAGATGCCATCTTGAAGCCGTGGCCGGAGAAGCCGGCCGCCACGACGACGCCTTCCAGTCCGGGCACTGTGCCAAACATCGCGGTCGCATCAGGTAAATGACCGTCCGCGCACGTGGCAACCCGCACCGGTTCCGGAATCAGTCCAGGAATGAATTCGCGGACCCATGCCCGGATGGTGTCCAAATGCTTAGGATCCCAAGTAGGGGGCCTCTCCATGGACTCAACCTCGTCCAAAAAGATGCTCGCAACGACTTTTACGGTCCAACCGTCAGCGCTAGGGAACCCGTACAACTGGGCTTTGTCCGTCCTTCCGTCTTCCTCCGCCCTCCTGAGGAAGACGGGCATGTCTTCCCTGCAGAATGCTGCTGGATCCGCAGCGGGGAACCATGTCAGGATCTGCGGCAGGACTGAAAGGTGAACACCGAGTTGGTTGCACACTGCTCCCGCACCATTGCCCTGCGAGATGATCACACGTGAGGCGATGATTTCTTCCTGATCGGTCCGCACGATGTACCGGTCACCGTACGGCTCAACGCTGTGCGCTTTCCGGTTTCCTAGGAATTGAGCGCCAAGCCGGGTGGCCTCGGCCAGGGCCGCTGTCACGGCCCTCTCAGACTTCAGATAGCCTCCCTGTGGATCAAAGATTGTGACATCCGTGTCCCTGATCACATGTTCGGGATACTTTGCCCTGGCCTCGTCTCCCCGGAGAAGCTCGTAGTCGAGGCCATGGTCTTTCCCCGCTGCAAGGAGCGATGCCAACCGCGGATTGTGCTCGTCATAAATCGTGACAGCGCCCGTAGTGTTGAGCAGCGAGGTTCCGCTGATCTTCTCAAGATCACGCCACAGATCCTGTGACCGCTGCAATAGAGGTGTGTAATGCCCGCCTTCCGCGTACACCTTGCGGAAAAGGCGCGATTCGCCGGCGTAGGCAGAGAAGGGGCCGGGGATCGAAAACCTGTCTACTCCAATGACCCGCTGGCCATGGGAGGCGAGCTGCCAACTCGCCATGCTTCCTACCGAGCCAACTCCGACGATGACAACGTCCGTCTCGAGTGCAGTCATGCTTCTACCTTGCTTTCCCTTATTGCAAGCCGGTGTCCCGATCCCGGGTCTGCCTCTGAAGGGCCCTACCGTCGGCTGTGCTTCCAGTCAGTTCAGCGTACGACACAAGAAGATGCTGATTAAGAGCCCATGAGACAATGCATTGTTTCCAAAAACGAAAGAAGCAGGAGATGGACCTTACATCGATCGATGACTTGGAGTTCTTTGAACAGGTTTCCCGTTCCCAGAGCCTTACTGAAGCGGCCAGGAACTGGGGAAAGTCGGTGTCAGCGGTGAGCAAACGCCTGGCCGCGCTTGAGGCGCGACTGGGGGTCCCACTGGTCCGACGCAGCACCCGCCAGTTGACCCTCACCGAAGAGGGGCAGCGCTATGCGACAGGTGCCTTGGCCATCCTCCAGCAGAAAACTGATCTCGAAGACGCACTGTCCGTCCAGCATGGAGACCTCAAAGGACGTATTAGTGTGCATTCGAGCCTGGGGATCGGCCGTAAGCACATTGCACCGCTGCTGGGGGAGTTCGTTCAGCAGCACCCGTTGATCCAAATAGACCTGGAGCTTTCACCGCTGCCTCTAAACATCTCGGGTACGAGTTTCGACATCGCCATCCGGGTCGGAGGATTGTCCGACTCCAGGCTCAAGGCAAAACTCCTGGCGCGGAATCGGAGGATTGTGTGCGCGGCGCCCGGTTACATTGACAGTGCCCCGCCGCTACGGACCATTAGGGACTTGGAACGGCACAACTGCATTGTCCTGCGTGAAAACAACGCCGATTACTCGCTGTGGCGCTTTGGCGAGAAGGGGCATGAATACGTCGATGTCAGAGGCAGCATGATCAGCGATGACGGGGATGTGGTGACCGACTGGTGCATCCAGGGCCTCGGCTTGATCATGCGATCCACGTGGCATATCAACCCACTGATCCAGCAGGGCGTACTTCAGCAGGTCCTCCCGGAAGTCCCAACGCCCAGCGCCGACATTTACGCTCTCTACCCCGCGACGACTAGGACACCGCGCCGTATCACCGAGGTTATGGAGCACCTGCGGCAGGGCCTGGCGGCGAGGATAGGTTCTTAGCGACGTCCTGGCGCGTGGCCTCGTGCTGCAGGGCAGATTGTCGGCCTGACCTTGGATGACTTCGTGCTGCGGGCGATGACCTTCAGTGAGGCAGCACCGGCGAAGCCTGCTTCTATCGTCTTGGGAAACAATGCATTCTCTCGTGGGCCGTTAATCAGCATCTTCTTGTCTCGTACGCTGGTCTGACTGGAAGCAAGCCAACGGTGGTGCCCTTCAGGGGCAACCAGCGATCGGGACAACGGCGTTCAACAAGGGAATGGCCCCACCATGACTAATTCCTGGATAACGACCGAGCCCTCGGGGAGGCCTATCGGCCCATCTACTCCCGCACGATCCGGCAGCTTCATCAGCCGCTCCAAACGACGGAAAAGATGATCATGAACTCACCCTTGAACACCCTCGATCCCCTTGCGGTGGCAGCCCAGGACACGAGCCACACTCCGTTCCTCGCAATGCTGCATACGGTCCCTGGCTTGGTAACGGGCATGGAAACCCTGGCCGCGGGCACGGTTCCCGGCCTCCGTGTCCTGCACTACGTGGACGAGTCACTGCTCCAGGACACCGTTGCCCACGGAACAACGCCAGGACATGTTCGACGGCGGCTGGTCAACTATGCCCGGTACGCCGAGGAATCAGGTGCCCAGGCATTGTTCGTCAGCTGCTCCTCCATCGGCGAAGCGGCAACCGCCGCCGCGGACTTCGTCTCCATCCCTGTCCTGCGCATCGATACTCCGATGGCGGAGCTCGCCGTTGCATTCGGAGACCGGATCGGGGTGCTCGCGACCCTGTCTGCGACCCTTGGCCCAACCACCCGGCTCGTCCAAGACACAGCCAAAAGGCAGGACAAAACGCCCACCATCACCGCCAGAATAGTCGACGGCGCTTTCTCCGCCCTGCGCGCTGGTGACCGGGCGATGCATGACAGGTTGGTGCTCGCCGCTTTCTCGGAACTGGCAGCGGAGTGCGACGTCGTCGTTCTCGCCCAGGCCTCCATGGCCCCGGTTATTGAGCACACCCAGGACCAGTCGGGAGGACCTACCGTCCTTGCTTCCCCCGACTCCGGGATGACCCAGCTCAGCACTGTTTTCCCTTCCAAAGACTCATAGACCACGTCACTACCCGAGAAGGATCCGACCATGTCAAACACTCAAATGACAGCGAATGTCCCATGGCTGGGAGTCATCGCCGACGACTTCACGGGAGCCTCCGACGTGGCCGGCACTTTGGTGGGCGCAGGGATGCGGGTAGTGCAGACCTTCGGCATCCCCGACCCGTCGATGCAGCTGCACGACGTTGACTGCGTAGTCGTTTCCCTGAAGACCCGCAGCGTGCCGGCCGCCGAGGCTGTAGAAGAGTCCCTGGCGGCGGCACGCGCCCTCAAGTCCCGAGGCGTCCAGCAGCTCTACTTCAAATACTGCTCCACGTTCGATTCAACCCCGGAAGGCAACATCGGCCCGGTGGCCGACGCCCTGCGCAAAGAGTTCGTCCCGTCCGGCCAGATCACAGTCGTCGCTCCGGGTACCCCGGCACTGCGGCGGACCGTGTACAACGGTGTGCTGTTCGCCGGCACGGATCTCCTGCAGGAATCATCCATGCGGAACCACCCGCTGACCCCGATGACCGATTCGAGCGTGCCAAGGCTGCTCCAGGCCCAAACCAAAAACCTCGTGGGCCACATCGGCACCAGCGCAATAGAAGCCGGTGCCCCCACAGTTCAGTCCCGCTTCCAGACCTTGAGCGGCCAAGGTACCGGGTACGCCGTCGTTGACACTCTTACTGACAGCCACCTGGCAGTGCTGGGGGCTGCGGTGCTCGATCACCCGCTTGTCACCGGCGGATCGGGACTGGTCGGTGGGCTGGCGGCTGCCCGCGGGTTCCGCGTCCACGCAGAATCGGCGAGCGCCGCGAGGCCAACGGGCCCGGCCGCCGTCGTCGCCGGCAGCTGCTCGGAGATGACGAACGTCCAGATCGACACGTTCCGGCAGTTCCGCCCCTGCTTCCTGGTGGACCCTGTCGCCATCGCAGAAGGACACGACGTCGTTACCGAAGCGCTGCTGTTCGCGCGGGAAAACCTTGCGGACGGACCGATCCTGATCCACTCCACCGCCTCCCCGCAGGACGTCTCGAGAGGCCAGAGGGAACTCGGTCAGGCCCGGGCCGCGGAAATAACCGAAGACAGTCTTTCTACGATCGCCGAAGGGCTCGTCGGCTTAGGCTGCCGTCAACTTATCGTCGCCGGCGGAGAAACCTCCGGTGCTGTTGTCCGCAGGCTCGGCATCACCACAGCCCGTGTCGGCAAGGAAGTCTCTCCCGGCGTGCCATGGCTGAACACGGAAACTGACCCCGGGCTGTCCATCCTGCTCAAATCCGGAAACCTCGGAATGCCGGGACTCTTCCTTGACGCATGGGACCACAACCGGTGACCGACATGGATAGCCGCAACGAGCTCGTCCGACTGGCCAGGTCCCTGCACCAAAGAGGACTAACCAGAGGAACATCCGGAAACCTCAGCGCACGGGTGGGGGGCGGAATGCTGGTCACCCCAACCAACGCCTCCCTGGGTGAACTCAGGACAGACGATCTGGCCATGGTCTCCGACACCGGTGAACACCTGTCCGGAGCCCGCCCGTCCAAAGAGGCATTCCTTCACCTGGCGATGTACCGGGCGAGGCCGCAGGACCATGCCGCCGTCCATCTGCATTCCACCTACGCCACCGCCCTTTCATGCCTGGACGAGCTCGACGACGATGACGTTCTGCCACCCTTGACGGCCTACTTTGTGATGAGGGTGGGACGGCTGGTCCGGTTGCCATATTTCGCACCCGGAGACCAAGGCTTGGCCGAGACGGCCCAAAAAGCCGCAGCAACGAGCCGTGCCCTGCTGCTGGCGAACCACGGGCCGATCGTTTCCGCGCCTTCCCTCGCACAGGCAGTGGACGCTGTTGAGGAAGTAGAAGAAACAGCACGACTGTTCTTTCTCCTCCACGGCCACGCGACGCGACCCCTCCAACCCGCCCAGGTCGCCCAACTCTCCGCACACCGAACATAGGAACCGGGGTTTGGCGGGCGGCGCCATGGCGTCTTCCTCGTACGACGGCGGCGGGTCACCTTGGGTTCTCAGGGAACTTGGGGGTAGCCCGCCGACCGTTGGCCGCGGCGGCTACCCGTCGGGCCTGGGCGCCGCGTTTCGGCGAAGGATCTCCAGCTCCGCAAAGTCGGTCAGCGGAGGACGGGTTCCCCTGTGGAACACCATACCTTCCGGTAATCCCTCCACTGCCGCCTGCGTCCCGGAGATATCCACGGTGACCCTTGCCGCACCCACCGGCACGTTTGAAGCATGCATGGCTCCCCACGATTCCGGCAACACCGGGTCCATCCAAAGCCCGCCCAGGGAGACATGGGCCTCGTAGCGCAAAAGGCTCCGGAGCAACATAACCGGGGCCGCAGACGCCCACGCCTGCGGAGAGCAGGCCGTAGGGTAGGGGAGCGGCTCAGGGAACTGGGCGCGGCTAAACCCGCAGAACAGCTCCGGAAGCCTGTTGTCCGTATATTCGGAGGCCTCTAACAGTGCTGAGGACAGGGTCTGGGCTTCCTTCACAAATCCGTAGCGCATCAGGCCGGCAACTATGAGCGCATTGTCATGTGGCCATACCGAACCGTTGTGGTAGCTGACCGGATTGTACGCACCCATGTCCATCGCCAGGGTGCGAACGCCCCAACCGCTGAACATCTCCGGAGACATGAGCCGGTCGGCCACCAGGCGAGCCTTGTCCACGTCGACAATGCCGGACCACAAGCAGTGGCCCATATTCGACGCGCAGGCATCGACCGGCCGTTTGTCCCGGTCAAGCGCGATGGCGTAGTACCCGCGGTCCGGCAGCCAGAACACCTCGTTGAACCGCTTCTTTAATCGTGCAGCGCGGTCCTGAAGTTCGGCCGCAAGGGGCTTGTCGCCGGCGTCGTGGGCCATCCAAGCGCGGGCGATGTAGGCGCTGTAAACATAACCCTGCACCTCGCAGAGCGCGATGGGCGCCTCCGCCAGGCGGCCGTCGGCAAAATTGATTCCATCCCACGAGTCCTTCCAGCCTTGGTTGATGAGGCCCTGATCGTTGAGGCGCTCATACTCGACGAAGCCGTCACCATCACGGTCACCGTAGTCCCGGATCCAGTCCAGGGCGCGGTCCGCGTGGGGAAGCAGCGCCGCGATGTCCTTCGCGGGGACTCCCCAGCGGGAGACTTCGCCCAGCAGGGCCACGAACAGGGGCGTGGCGTCGACGCTGCCGTAGTAGGCGGACTTGCCGCCAAGTGCCAGACCCGTGCCGACGCCAAACCGCACCTCGTGCAGGATCCGCCCCGGTTGCTCTTCCGTCAGGATGTCCTCCACCGAGCCCTGTCGGTCGGCCAAGGTCTGCAGCGTTCCGAGTGCCAGCGACGCGTCAAGCGGCAGAATCATGGAAGAGGACAGCAACGAGTCCCGACCGAACAGCGCCATAAACCAGGGCGCACCCGCAGCGGCGACCATGCGGTCGGGATGGTCCGGGTCAACAATTCGCAGGGCGCCGAGATCGGCATGGCTACGAAGCATCGTTCGCTCCACAGCCGGATTGCCCAAACTCAACACAGGAATAGTCGCTACCCACGCCTGCTGCCGCCTGTCCTGGGGCGAAACGGTATCCGCAGCCGGCTGGAACGGCAGTCCTTCCGCGACGTCCCCCAATTCAGGCACTACTGTCGCCCGGACACTCCACTGTCCCTGAGCAGGAATAATCGCGTGGAACAGGAGACCATCGGTGCTGACGTCACCGCCAGCTGCCCGCACGATGACGTCTTTCCTCATCCCCTGCCAGACGGCCTCAATCCTCAACGCCCCGTCCTCAGGCCGACGTGTCTGTTCCCACTGCCGATGAAATCGCCCATCCTTTACTTCAAAGAGATCAGCGAAATCAGCATCCACGGAGAGCGCGATGTCACAGGCAGCCGGCTGTTGGGAGTAATTGTGGATAGCGATGTCCTCCAGGATTCCGGCCCCCAACTCGCGACGGCGGACAACCGTCAGCGGGCTGTCCGCCCGGCCGTCCGCACGCACGGCCCGGCCAACGTAGGTCGCCCGAAATGGAGAAGGAGTCCACGCACCTAGGGGCTCCAGCTCCTGACCGTTGACGGTGAGGCACCAGCGGGAAAGGATTCTCGTGTCCCGATGGAAAACCCCATGGGGGTGGTGAGCGAAGATGTCCCCGTTCTGCAGTGAAATGCAGAAGGACGATCCCTCCACTAGTGTTACCGCACCCAGTCCAGTGGGACCGGCTGCATTGTCCGCATTCCATCCGGCCATTCTTGGCTCCCCTTTGAAGATCGCCACTTCGTCATCGCGTTGGATTGATTGAATCTACGCCCCGCAACGAACGCGCGCCAGATCGTCGGCCACCTCGGCGCGGCCGCCCGGCTGATAGCTACGGGAAGTGCCGGCGACGGCGTCAGACCCGAGACTGAGCTGCAGATCTGACGCCGTCCAAAGGCGGGTTAGGGGTGAAGCCTTCGTGGCACGGCGAAGACAACGACGGCGCCAACGACCGCAAAAATCGCGAACATGTAGAAGTTCATTTGCCAGCCGAAAGCCAGGCTGGCCACCGCGCCGCCGATAATTGGGCCGCAGATCGCGCCGATCCTGCCGACGCCCAACGACCAGCTCAGAGCTGTTGCACTCAATGATTGTGGGTAGTGGGTTGCGCAGTAACCGCCCACCAGAATTTGGGTTCCCACCGAACCGAGGCCGGCGAAAGCAACGATGACCAGCAGCAGGGCCAGAGGCAGCTGCAGAGTCAACATCAGGATGGCAAAGAAGGCGAGGAGGAAGGAGGCCGTGACCACCTTTTTGATGCCTATCCGGTCCGCAACCATGGAGGCGCTGATGGAGCCTATTATCGCGCCTGCATTGAGCACAAGGAGGAATGTCAGTGAGTCGCCGAGGTTGTATCCCGCCTGTCGCATGATCTGCGGCAGCCACGTGTTCAGCCCGTAAACCAGCAGCAAGCCGCAGAAGTTGGCCAAGGCGAAAAGGATGGTGGAAAGCAGGAATTTGCGCGTGAAGATGGTTCTCAGGCTGGATTTTCCGGCGGCATGCGCCGAACCCTTGTCCTCAGTGGAAACAATGTCCGAATAGATCAGGCCAAACCGTTCAGCCGTAGCCTCCGCTTCCGCAGTGCGTCCGGTGCGGGCGAGATATGCCACTGACTCCGGGAGCAGCTTCCATGCCACCGGCAGGAGGGTTACCAGCGGCAGGGCCCCGATCGCATACAACCAGCGGAATTCGACGTGCTGGAGTAGGTTGATCGCCAGCAGGGAGGCTCCCACGCCACCCACCGAATAGCCGCTGAACATGAGGGCGTTAGCTATCTGACGCCGTTCCTTGCGGGCGTACTCGACGGTCAGGGCAATGCAGGTGGCTACCACGCCGCCCAGGCCAAGTCCCGTCAGGAAGCGCAGCCCGCCGAAGATCTCGGCAGAAGGGGCAAACGCGGTCAGCAGCATGCAGATGGAGAACATCGTGATGCTCGCCAGCATGATGCGACGCCGGCCCAGCCGGTCAGTGAGCATCCCGACAGACATAGTCCCGAGCAGCATCCCCACCAGGGCGAGGCTGCCGATCATCCCAGCCTCGGCAGTCGTCAGCCCCCACTCCTGGTACTTCAGGATGGAAGGAATGGTCGAGCCGTATATAACGAGGTCGTATCCGTCAAAGACGATGGTGAGGAAACAGAGAAGAAGGACGGAGTGTCCCTTCCAGGCGGGCGGGGCCGCGGTACGGGTTGCCGTTGGCAATGACTGTGCCATGAATGCCTCTTGTTCTTCGCAAAGAGCGTGTGGTGTGGGTCACGCCAATAGTGTCACGGTTTATTTGCGATAGTAAAGAGAACTCCATAGATAGATTCTAACGATCGTCACGCCGCCGTAACATCTAGCGGTGTTTTACCTCCGGAGACTCTCGGAGGGCAACTCGCCGAACGCGTCGAGGTACAACGCCGAGAAGCGTCCCTGATGCGAGAACCCGCAGCGTTCAGCTATGGAAATGATCGTTTGCTCCCGAGGGTCCGCTGCCAGAAGCATTTCGCGGGCCCGCTCAAGGCGAACCCTGCGCAAGAGTTCCGAGGGCGACGCACCGCACTCCGCCCGAAGGGCGGTCTGGAGAGTGCGAACCGAAACGCCCAGGCATTCGGCGATGTCAGGCACGGAAAGATCCTCAGTGGCATGCCGCTCAAGGAGCTCGCGGAACCTCCGGATCAACCGGCTTTCGGATTCCTGGTTGCGTTCAGTGTCCGTCGCCGGGGCCTTATCCATAGCCATGAGCAGCCGCGACATCATGGTGTCCACTAGCAGCCGCTGGACGAAGACGGGCGCGGAGGCCTGGGGCAGGCGGATCATGTCATCGTGGAGTTCGACAACGGATCTCAGGAAAGCACGCCCGGGCCCAGCGGTGAGGTTCATTGAGTAGCCCAGGTCCATGGCCCTGCCTGCGGCCTCGCCATACACCTGTTCGGCGACAGCGGCGAGCGCCAGGCGACGCACATAGACGATCAAGTGCGGTGTACCGCGCTCCCAGACCATCGAGAAGGGGCGATCGAGGGGCGGAACCGTCGCCATCCTGGGGCTGGATTCGACAGTGCTTGAGCCCACGTCCATGCGGGCGTGCCCCGTCAGGGGAATCTGGATCAGATGGAAGCTCTCCAGGCCCTGCGGGTTGATGCGGACCTCGGCGCCGTAATCGAGGTATTCAATGCCGACGTCTCCTCTATGAAGGGACCGCAGCTTCATGTCCACGGTTGTCCCACGCGTTTGAGGAACGAGGTCGTGGCTGCAGAACAAGTTGCTAATCTTCTCGTGCGCGTCATCGACGTCGGATGTGGCTACCGTGGGGCGGCCCCTCAAGACGTCACGCGGAAGAATCCTGACCATTGGGGACCTGACTTCCCGGGTTTTCGCTTTTTGGATGAGCCCTGCGCCAAGTGGATATACCGGTTTTCAGGGTGTGAATAGAGTCACTTCTAGGACAAGTATGACGCACGTCATATAGAAGCGACAACGAAATCCACTGAGCGGGTGAGCACAAGTGAAGAACGTCAGGCTCGTGCACGAGCGGCGCGTGGAGTGGGAACGGACCCACCCGAAGCCCGCGTCGAAGCCCGCCGCCAAGTAGTTGTTAACAACAAACCATCACGTTTATTACCTATGAAAGGTTTGGCTATGCCCGGACTCTCAGGCAGGACCGCGATCGTTACCGGAGGCGTTACAAAGATTGGCCAAGGCGTAGTGACGGCGCTGCGCGACGCGGGTGCCGCCGTCGTGGTCGCCGATATTGACGCGGAAGGAGGCGCCCGACTTGGCACGCTCGGCAGCGGCATCCACTTTGCGCAGACAGACATCACTGATGACGAGGCACTGTCCCGCCTCATGGACGAAACCGTCATCTCGCATGGCAGCATCGACATCCTCGTGAACCTCGCGTGTACATATAAGGACGACGGTGCAGGATCCGGCCGGAGCGACTGGCTCGAGGCACTCAACGTCAACCTCGTCAGCGCGGTGATGGCCGCCAAAGCGGCGCGTCCCTACCTGAAGGCCTCCCGGCACGGCGCAATCGTCAACTTCACTTCCATTTCCAGTTCCGTAGCCCAGACGGGGCGATGGCTCTACCCGGCAAGCAAGGCGGCCCTCGTCCAGCTAACCAGGAGCATGGCAGTGGATTTCGCAGCGGATGGCATCAGGGTCAACTCGGTGAGTCCGGGGTGGGTCTGGAGCAACATCATGGACACGCTCAGCAACGGAAACATCGACAAAACGGATGCTGTCGCGGCCCCGTTCCACGTCCTGAAAAGGGTGGGCAGGCCCGAGGAGATCGGCGACGTCGTCGCCTTCCTTGCCGGTGACCGTGCAAGTTTCGTCACCGGCGCTGACTGGGCGGTCGACGGCGGGTATTCCGCCCTGGGCCCCGAACGCGCCGAAGAAACCATACCCCTGCTCGCTGCTGAAGAGAGGTGAGTTCACGTGAAGAACGTCAAGGTGGTTCACGAGCGGCGCCAGGGATGGGAGCAAATCCAACCACTGCGGCGCCAATGCCGGCCATCAACTAATTTCCCGTTCCCAACCGAGCCAGATACGCCTTCCGTGTTCGCCGCGGCGACCGGACCCCAGTCATCCAGGCATCACGAGAGAAACTAAGGACAAGGGCAACAACATGACACAACAACGCCACATCACCATCATTGGAGCAGGGCAGTCAGGGCTGCAGCTGGGAATCGGACTGCTGGACGCCGGGTTCGCAGTGACAATGGTGTCCAACCGGACCCCCCAGGAAATCCGGGAGGGCAAGGTTTCCTCAAGCCAGTGCATTTTCCATGACGCCCTGGAACACGAACGCAGCCTCGAACTGGATTTCTGGCCCGACGCCCCCACCGTCGACGGGATCTCATTCACCGTTCCGCACCCTGAGACTCCGGGGGAGAAGGCCATCAGCTGGGCCTCCCGGCTGGACAACCCCGCCAAGTCCATTGACCAGCGTGTGAAGTTCCCCAGGTTCATGGAAGCCTTTGTCCAACGAGGCGGTGAACTCATATTTGAGGACGCGGGAGTCGAGGATCTCGAGAGGCACGCCCGGGCATCCGATCTCGTTATTGTTGCCGCCGGTAAGGGCGAAATCGCACAACTCTTCACCAGGGACGCTCAGCGAAGCACATACGATGCGCCCCAGCGGGCGCTTGCGCTCACCTACGTGAACGGAATGAAGCCCAGGGCCGAATACTCGGCCGTTTCCTTCAACATGATTCCCGGCGTCGGAGAGTATTTCGCATTCCCCGCGCTGACAATCACCGGTCCCTGCGAAATCATGGTCTTCGAAGGCATTCCCGGCGGACCCATGGACTGCTGGAAAGGCCTCACGCCGCAGGAGCACCTGGAAACGTCCAAGAACATCCTTAACACGTACCTCCCGTGGGAGGCCGACCGTGTGTCCGGCGTCGAGCTTACCGATCCCAACGGCTTCTTGCAGGGTCGGTTCCCACCAACGGTTCGCCATCCCATCGCCACGCTGCCCAGCGGCAGGCAGGTGCTGGGCCTGGCCGACGTCGTTGTTCTGAACGACCCGATCACCGGTCAGGGATCCAACAACGCCAGCAAATGCGCAGCCTCCTACCTGAAGAGCATCAAGGGGCACGGCGACGGCGCCTTCGACGCCACCTTCATGCAGGCCACTTTCGAAAGCTACTGGAACTACGCGCAGCACGTAGCCCAATGGACAAACGCCCTCCTGGCACCGCCCCCGCCGCACGTTCTGGAACTTCTTGGCGCAGCGAATCAGTCACAGGAAATCGCCAACCGTTTCGTGAACGGATTCAACAATCCGCCGGACTTCCAGGAATGGTTTATGTACCCGGACAAGGCTGCCGCCTATCTGGCAAAGGTCGACTTCGCAAAAGTTCCCTAGCCACTTCTCTACCCCACTGCCCAACGACTTCGTTTGAAGAAAGCCTGGAAATGCGAAAGATTGCAATTATCGGAGCCGGTGAATCCGGCGCCCAGCTGGCCCTGGGCCTGCAGCGGGAAGGGTACGCGATTACGCTGTTCTCCGACCGCTCTGCCGCCCAAATCCGGACAGGCAAGGTCATGTCCAGCCAGTGCATGTTTGCCACCGCCCTCGCGGCGGAAGCACAACTGGGCCCGGCACTAAAAAACCTCTATGACACCGGGACCGTGCCGGAGATCAATTCCATCCGGTTTCGTGTCGAGGGCGAAGGTCCGGCGGATTCGATTGAATGGGAGGCGGCTTTGGATGCGCCGGCGCGCTCGATCGACCAGCGGATCAAGAGCGCCGCCTGGATCGAGTCGTTCGTGGCCTCAGGCGGGGACTTCCGTATCGAGAAGGTCACGCCGCGCATGCTGGAGGAACTCTCGCGCGATTACGATCTGGTCATCGTCAGTACCGGAAAGGGGGAAATCGGGCAGATCTTCCCCAGGGACAAGGCCAAGTCACCGTTCGATCGGCCGCAGCGAGTCCTCGCCCTGAACTACGTCACGCTGGGCAACCTGGGCGGGGAGCAGCCTGGGGCTGGAGAACAGACCGAGCAGCATGGTGACAGCATTCGCATGGCCATGGTGCCCGGTGTCGGCGAATTCTTCACCTTCCCCGGACTGACGGTTTCCGGCCCGTGCCAAATGATGGTCTTCGAGGGCGTCGTGGGCGGTCCTATGGACCGCTGGACCGACGTCAGCACCCCGGAGGAGCAACTGCAGCGGTCCCTGGAAATCCTGGAGGAGCACTTTCCCCATGAAGCGAAGAACTTCGCAAATGCGGTCCTGACGGACGACGGCGCAACCCTCCTGGGGCGCGTCACCCCCACGGTGCGTTCGGCCGTCGGGGAGTTGGCCAGCGGAGGACTGGTTTTCGGCCTCGGAGATGCCGTGCTTCTCAACGACCCACTCACGGGCCAGGGCTCAAACAATGCCACCCTGGCTTCCCGCTACTACCTCGATTCCATCATTCGCAGGGGGCAGGAGCCTTTCGACCGGAAGTGGATGGAACGGACCTTCGATGAGTTCTGGCGTGGGTGGGGCCAATGGGCAGTCGCGTGGACAAATGACATGCTCAAGCCCCGGAGGGACCACCAACGGGTGGCAATGAGCGAGGCGTCGGCACATCCTGCTTTGGCGTCAAGCATTGCCGCCGGATTTGATGATCCCCGAACCTTCTATCCATGGTGGTTCGACCCCGCGGCAGCCGCAGATTTCGTGCAGGCCCAGAAGGCGGAGGATTCAGCCGCCTTTGACCTCAGGGATTTCAGGGGCGCGCTTGGACAATTCGCCACCGGCGTCACCGTGGTCACCACTCTCGCCACGGACGGACGCAAGGTGGGCATGACCGCCAATTCCTTCACCTCCGTCTCGATGGAACCCCCTCTGGTGCTGTGGTGCCCCAGCAAGCGGGCTCCAAGCCTCACCGACTTTGAGGAATCCACCCACTTCGCGATCAACATCCTTGCCAGTGACCAGCACGTGCTGTCGCGGCAATTCGCCACTCCTTCAACCGACAAATTCGCCGGAGCCGAAACCACCGAAGGAATTGCGGGGGTTCCCTTGCTGGAGGGGGCGGTGGCCACGTTCCAGTGCAGGACCGTATCCCGTCACGACGCCGGTGACCATGTGATCTACGTGGGCGAGGTTGAGAAATACGAAAACCCCGGCGGGGTTCCCCTGGTGTTCCAGGGCGGAAAATATCACGCGACTGCCAACCATCCGGACTTCTGATAGGAGGTGGCGCTGCATGAACTCCAGCGAAATAGCGATCATCGGTTCAGGGATCAATTCTTTAGTGGCGGCAGCCGAGCTTGCCCTCGCAGGGAAGGACGTGTGCCTCATCGAACGGCAGGACAGGCTGGGAGGGTTCATCCACTCCTCCCAGCGGACGCTGCCAGGTTTTGTCCACGACACCTTCTCCTCCTGGCACCCCCTGTTCGTCTCGGGAAGCGCCTATCAGTCCCTGGGCCAGGAACTGCATGCCAGAGGGCTGGAGTACTGCAACACCGACGGCGCCGTCACGGCGAGCGTGGCTGCAGACCCCCGGACCGGTGCGCAGCGGGTTGTCATTGCTTATCGTGACCCGGGGGCTACCGCAGAGACTCTGGAAATGCCTGGGGATGAAGGCGCCTACCTCACGATGCTGGAAGACCTCAGCCGCAATGCCGGCACCATTTTCGGTGCCTTCGGCGCGGAGCTCAGATCCTTCAGGCAGGTCGCGAAGATCGCCTTCGGTGCGTTGAAACGGGAACGGTTCAAGGGCACGGAGTCTTTCGTGCGGGACGCCGTGATGAGCGGCCGCAACTATCTCAGGAGCCGCTTCGACGGGTGGGAGGCAGACCAGCTCTGGTCCCCTTGGCTGCTACACGCAGGCCTTGGCCCGGACCAGGCCACCGGCGGCGTCATGCTTCCGGTGATGGCCTTGAGCATGCACGGGCATGGGCTTCCCGTGGTCAAAGGTGGTGCCTCGAACTTTGTTGCTGCCTTCGAGTCACTGCTGCGTGAAAAAGGCGTGCGAATCCTGCTGGATACAGAAGTGGACGAAGTACTTGTGGAGGCCAACAGGGTTGTGGGCCTAAAGACATCCCGGGGCCACATGACGACCAGCACCGTCCTTGCCAACGTGTCTCCGCAGGCACTGTACTCGCAGCTGCTCAGCCAGGCACCGGATGGTCCGGCCAAGGCGGCCGCCCGGTACCAGAACGGCCGCGGGGCCATGCAGATCCACCTAGCCTTGGACAAGCCCGTGAACTGGCAGGACGCCAGGCTGAACACCGTGCCTTTGGTGCACCTGAGCAACGGCTCCGACAGTACGGGCATCGCCTGCGCCCAGGCCGAGGCAGGCTTGTTGCCGACGGAGCCGACGGTGGTGGTGGGGCAGCAGTGCGTGCTCGATCCGTCAAGGGCGCCCAGCGGCAAGGCGACTCTCTGGCTGCAGCTGCAGGAAGTGCCCTTCGCGCCAAAGGGGGATGCCGCCGGGGTGCTCAGCGTTGACAACGGCTGGTCAGCGGAACTGAAGGAACAGTACATGGAACGTGTCCTGTCCAGGCTCGAGCAGTTCGCACCCGGAACGCGGGACTCTGTCTTGGCATGGGACATCCTGGCACCCACTGACCTGGCTTCGGAGAACCCCAACGCTGTCAAAGGCGACCCCTACGGGGGCTCCGCGGAGCTCTTCCAGAATCTCCTGTGGCGTCCCTTTCCGCAGGCCGCGGGGCACAGGACCCCGATCAGGGGCTTGTGGCACATAGGCGCTTCCACCCACCCTGGTCCGGGGCTGTCCGGCGGGTCGGGTCACCTCGTAGCCCAAAAACTGAACTCAACATCTAAACCATAGGAGAATAAATGTCTGTCCTAAGCGGGCTGGCGGCAGCCCTGTCCGATGGCTCCATAGAAGTCATCGACCTCACGACGCCTCTCAGCGTTGACACCCCCATACTTAGCCTGCCCCAGCCGTTGGCCAACACGGTTGGCCTCACGCTTTCGCCGGTGAGCAATTTCGACGACGCCGGTCCTGCCTGGGCGTGGAACGACGTGACTGTCGGAGAGCACGCAGGGACCCACCTGGATGCTCCCATCCACTGGATTACCGGCCGCGAGGGAAAGTCGGTGGACCGGATTGAGCCCCGGCGCCTGGTGGGCCCCGCCGTCGTGATCGACAAAAGTGCGGAGGCTGCGCAGGACCCGGATTTCCTGCTCGAACCGGAGCATTTTGAACAGTGGCAAGAAGAGCACGGGCAACTGCCTGAGAACTGCTGGGTGATCTTCAGGACCGGGTGGTCCGCCCGCGGGGGGAACGCGGCGGAATTCGTCAACGCTGACGAAAACGGCCCGCACACTCCGGGCGTTTCTGTTGCCGGCGCCAAGTGGATTGCCGGCAACGACAGAATCAGCGGGTTCGGCGTCGAAACCGTCGGTATCGATGCCGGGCAGGCGGCAAGTATGGATCCCATGTTCCCGGTCCATTCCTTCCTTCTCGGGGCGGACAAATACGGGGTGACATCACTCCGGCACCTTGATCGGCTCCCGGCAGTAGGAGCGACGCTGGTGGTCGCTCCCTTGCCGATCGTGGGCGGAACGGGCAGTCCCAGCCGCGTCTACGCATTGGTGGAGGCTTCATGAACGGGCAAGTGCAAGTGTCCGCCCTGGTGGGCAGGACGTTGGCGAGGCTGGGCGTTGGGCATGTGTTCGGGGTGGTGGGCAGCGGAAATTTTGATGTCACCAATGCCCTGATGAAGGAAGGCGTCCCCTACACCGCGGCCCGGCACGAGGGCGGAGCGGCCACCATGGCTGATGCCTACTCCAGGATGTCGGGGAAGGTAGGCGTCGTGACAACCCACCAAGGGTGTGGGTTGACCAACGCCATCACGGGAATCGGCGAGGCGGCGAAGAGCCGTACGCCCCTGATCGTGCTCACTGCTGACACCCAGGCGGCTGCGGTCCGGTCGAACTTCAAGATCGACCAGGACGCGCTGGTGCGCAGTGTAGGGGCAGTGGCCGAACGGATCCATTCAGCCGACACGGCAATCGCAGACACCGTCAGGGCCTTCCGCACCGCAGTCAATGAGCGCCGTACCGTTGTCCTGAACCTGCCGCTGGATGTGCAGAACGCTGCGGCAGCGGACCTGGTTGGCGCTGTTGGGATTCAGGTACCGTCACGCATCCGGCCTGATGCTGCCGGCGTGGAAAAGCTGGTGGCCCTCATTTCCGAAGCCCGCCGTCCCGTCTTCGTCGCCGGACGCGGCGGGCGGGGTGCGCGTGACTCGATCCTGGCACTGGCCCGGCACGCGGGGGCCCTTGTGGCGACCTCCGCCGTCGCCAGTGGCCTCTTCAACGGCGATTCGCATAATCTGGGCATTTCCGGAGGGTTTTCCTCCCCGGTCACCGCTGAGCTCATCAGTGGCGCGGACCTGATTGTCGGATGGGGCTGCACGCTGAACATGTGGACCATGCGGCATGGCCGGCTGATTTCCACCGGCACGAAGGTGGTGCAGATCGACGTCGAAGATGCCTCCCTGGGAGCCAATAGGCCGGTTACGCTGGGTCTTCTCGGCGACTCGGCCCTGGTGGCCGAAGATGCCCTGGAGGCCCTGCAAAGGGTTCAGCCCGCCGCCGCGGAAAAGTACCGCACCGAGCAGAATGCCCTGACCATCAAGCGGGGCTCGCGGTGGCGCGATGTTGAAACACCGGATCTGTCCACGGAGTCCTCCATCGATCCGCGGGTGATCAGCCGCGAGCTCGATTCGATCCTGCCGGCGGACAGGATCGTGGCCGTCGATTCGGGCAACTTCATGGGTTACCCGAGCCAGTATCTGGCCGTACCGGACGAGTTTGGCTTCTGCTTCACCCAGGCCTTCCAGGCGATCGGCCTGGGACTGTACACGGCCATAGGGGCGAGCGTGGCCCGCCCGGATCGCCTGCCGGTCCTCGGGGCGGGCGATGGCGGGTTCCTCATGGGCATCGCCGAGCTGGAAACCGCCGTACGCCTCAAGCTGCCCCTTGTCTGCATTGTCTACAACGACGCCGCTTACGGCGCCGAGGTCCACCACTTTGCTGAACATCACGATGCGGCAGAGCTGGGCACGGTATCGTTCCCGGAAACCGACATCGCGGCCATCGCGAGGGGATACGGCGCCGACGGCGTCACAGTACGGACCCTGGATGACCTGCAGCCGGTGCGGGACTGGGTTACGTCCTACCGGGATGGACAGCAGGAACGCCCTATCGTGATCGACGCCAAGATTGCCTCTGATGGCGGATCCTGGTGGCTGGCGGAGGCATTCCAAGGCCACTGACTGCCGAGCAGGTTCGGCCGCAGGAGGGGCCGCGTTATTGCAGTGAAGGGGTCGGGTCCGGCATCACCGGTCCGGCCCCTTCCCGGCGACAGCCGGGCTGCACGTACTAACTCGCTCCGACGACGGACAACGCGTAGCGCTGGGCCTTCGGGCCAAGCAGCTCGTGCAGCCTTGTGAAGAGCTCCTGGGCGGCAAGTCCGTGCCACTTATCGGGCAGGAACTCCTCGGGAAGGCCCGGGTCCATGTAGGGCAACCGGCGCCATTCGGTGACCATGGGGACGTAGTCGGCGAAGGCCTGCTTCAGCAGCTCGGGGGAGTCGGAGTCCTCGCCTTCAAGCTGCAGCCACCGGCGCAGGACAGGTTCGTGCCGCTCCAGGAAGTCCGTGTACAGCGCCTCCAGCGAGGGCAGGTCCCACCACTGCCCTACCTTCTCGTGGATATGGCCCTCTGTCAGGTGGGTTGCCTTGAACAGGTCGACATAGTCCATGAGCCCGGCCCGCCGAAGCTGCTGATCCACCTCATCCGCCAGATGGCCCGGAGCAATCCACAATCCCGGAGATACCTGACCGCAACCGACACGGGTCAGGATGGTTCGCAGCTTGTGCCGGAGGTGCCGTTGCGCCTCGGGGACCGAAAAGGATGCCAGGAGCCAAGCGTCGTCCTTTTTGGCCCTGCTGGGAGAAAAAATGCGTTCATCGCCGGCTCTGAAAACATCTTCGAGCTCGGGGGACAGCCGGTAGGCTGCCAGGCCGCCACGTTTCAGGCTCTCCAGGACTCCGCGCTTCTTTAGCCGCGACACTGAAGACCGCACGCCGGCCGACTCGACTCCCAAGTCGCTCAACAGCTGTATCAGGTCGGCAACAGCAAAAGTTCCGTCCTGGGTGCGGGCATATAGACCGTAGATGGTCACGATCAGGTGTTGATGGCGCGGCATCGGGGCAACGTCGGGGACGGCATCGGCCTTGGCCATACAGTTCTACCTCTAATAGTTCGGGATTCAGTTACAGTCTTAGGCTACCTCGGCAGGCCTTTGGCAAGCTGAACCTCGTCTAAATGAACGTCAGGCCCGCCCATGGAGTGGTCACGGGTGTGGTGCCCCCGAATACGGCTTTGAACTCTTCCTCGAGCACGATCCTCATGGACAGTTCGTGTGCAGTTTCCTTGTTCTCTTCAAAGCGTGAATCAGACATCGTCGTCTCCTTGTGAAGTGCATATGGGACGGAGCACTCGATGTCTCCGCCCATGCATGCAGGATGCACTCAGTATATGCCGTTCTGGTGACGGTCGTAAAGACTTCGCGATAACTCATTATGTTCGAACGATTGCGATCGTCAAAATTGGTATATCCTGAGTCTCGGAACCGAAAGGAGCCCCTGTGGATGCCATGTCCCGAGCGAATCCCCGTGCCAGTATCGAGCGCACGGTGGAGTGGGTGGATACCGATGCGTCCGGCCACCAGCACAACTCGGCAGTGATGCGTTGGGTTGAATCCGCCGAGGCCGAGCTCTTCCTGCGCACGCTCCAGCTGCCTGATTACTTTCCGAGCGTGCCCCGCATCCACCAGGAGATCCACTTCAAGTCCAAGCTTTGGTTCGGCCAGGGGATTACCGCAACGGTCGGCATCTCCAAGCTGGGCAGGACCTCCATGACCTATGCCTTTGAAGTCCACGGTCATCCGCACGGCCAATGGCCTGGCGGCCTGGCTGCCTTCGGGGCGGTGACAGTGGCCCACGTTCCACCCGGGTTCCAGAAGGCACAACCCTGGCCTGCCGCCGTCGTGGATGCGGTTGCCTCTGCGGGAGTGGAGTAGCGGGGGTCCCCGCCCGGTGGTGCCGGATTTGCGGCACAGAAAAGGAACCTCCGGCAAAGCCGCCGGCCCGATTGGAGCCGAGGGTTTCGTCGGAGGTTCCTGTCCAGATTTGGGGAGCTCCCCGCCTTTGGAGTCCCTAACGTCCGGCTGACGTCAGCGGTCCCCGACGACGGCAATTCCCTGGATCTCAATCATGGCTTCCTTCTGCCACAGGCGGGTTACTCCGATTCCGGCCATTGCCGGGTATTCCGAGCCTGCCATTTCGCGCCAGATCCGTCCGATTTCCTTCCCGTGCGCCATGTAGTCATCCACGTCGGTCAGGTAGATGGTGACGCTGACCAGGTCTTCGGGATGACCACCGGCTGCCGTCAGGGTGGTCAGCACGTTCGAGAATGCCTGCCTGAACTGTTCCACAATGCCGCCCGGGACGATCTGCATGTCGCGGTCCAGCGCGGTCTGGCCCCCAAGGTAGACCGCGTTTCCGGCAAGGACGCCGTGGGCGTAACCGGACGGCTTGGGCAGTGCTTCGGGGTTGATGGTCGTCTTGCTCATGGTTGTTCCTCCTGAAAGTCAGTGGTGGATCCTGCTAGCGAAAAAGACCCTTGTTTGAATCCTTTCCGTCGTGCTACCTTGAGCATATGTGACGATCGTAAAAAAGTCGACATATCAAAATTCTCAAACAAGTCAGCACAGATCGAAGGGAATCAGACGGATGAAACTGGCCACACTCCGCACCAGCGGGGACGGTACAACGGCGGTCATCGGCCTGGGCGCCGATGCGTTTCTGCCGCTGCCCTACCGGAACGTTGGAGCACTCCTGGCCGATCCGAACTGGCGGGCTAACGTTGAGGCCACGGTTGAGCGATCGGGCGCTGGCCGGGCGGTGTTCGACGCCGGCAGCGCTGTGTTTGCGCCGTTGGTACCCGAAGCCGGCAAGGTCATCTGCTGCGGTTTGAACTACGGTGACCACATTCAGGAGATGGGCCGGAATCTTCCCGAGTACCCGACCCTCTTCGCGAAGCATGCGGACACTCTCACCGGCGCTACGGACACGATCAAAATCCTGGGAAGCGAGAAAGTCGACTGGGAAGCCGAACTGGCGGTCGTCGTCGGAAGCGCCCTCTTTCAGGCGAGCGAAGAGCAGGCACAGAAGGCGATCGCCGGATACACCGTGGCCAACGATGTGTCCATGCGCGACTGGCAGAACCGCACACTGCAGTGGTTCCAAGGAAAGGCCTTCGATGCCACAACTCCGGTTGGGCCGGTCCTGGTCACACCCGAGGACGAGGACGTCACCGGAGACTTTGAGGTCCGCGGCTACGTGAACGGCGAGCTGGTACAGGCAGGGAACACCAGAACGCTGGTCTTCAGTCCTGCGCGCCTGCTGTCCTATATCTCACAGTTCACCATCCTCCGCCCGGGGGACCTCGTCCTCACGGGCACACCCGGGGGAGTGGGCATGGGAATGATCCCCCCGCGCTTCCTGGAGGACGGAGACGTCCTGAGAACAGAAATTCCTGGCATCGGACGCCTGGAGAATACGATCCGGATCCATCAAAACGAGGGCGCTGCCGCCAAGCGCACGCCCGTTATCGCAACCACCGCTATCAAGGAGTGAAGACCATGACCACCACCACCGAGTACCTGACCGAGGGCGACAATTCGATTTACGCCGGCCCTGACGGCAAGGTCGTCCCCGTTGTCACCCGGGCCGGGCAGGAAGATACCAACACCGCGCAGTCCGGCGATTGCATCCGCGTGTCCGGCGTCTCCATCCAGCACACACCGGCCACGAAGATCTGGTTCGGACAGGTTTCCAACGTCCCCGGTTACCGTTCCCTGCCTCACCACCACGGCGAAGCCGAGACCGGCGGTTACGTATTGCGTGGCCACGGACGCATTTACTACGGCGAAAACTTCTCCGAATACCAGGACATGAAGGCAGGTGACTGGGTCTTCGTCCCTCCGTTCATGCCGCATGTGGAGGCCAACATGTCCGTTACAGAGGAACTGGTTTGGCTCACCACCCGTACGCCGGAGAACATCGTGGTCAATCTTGAAGACGTTGCTGATGACATCCTCGACGGATACCGGCGGGCATAGCGCCATGAATGCCACAACGCCGGCCAAGACGCTGAGCTCAGCCACGTTTCTCCGTGCTGTGGAGTTGACCCCGGTTCCGGCACAGGTGCATCAGGAAGCCTACGAGGCTGTCACCCAGTTCGTTCCCTGGCCCAAAGCCTATGGCGGAGACATGGTGGCACAGTCGGCGGCAGCCATGATGCGCTCGGTGGAAAATGATCGGGCGCTGCATTCAATGCACAGCTACTTCATGCGTCCCGTGGATGTCGGGGCGACCGTGCGGTACGAGGTGGAGCACCTGCGCGATGGCCGCGGCTACTCCACGCGGAGCGTACGTGGCTACCAGAACGGTAAGACCGTCTTTGTGGCCATGGGATCCTTCCAGGTCCCCGAAGAAGGGTCCGACTACCAGGCCGCCGTTCCCGCGGAACCGGCTGCCACCACACTCGATCCGGAATCGCTGCGCAGCGCAGCCGAGGTTCTGGCCGGCGTCGATAGCCCTGCCGCGGAGTACTGGTCCACCGGGCGAAGCTTCGACATGCGCCACGTCCCGGGCCCCGTCTACGTGGAGGTCGAGGGCGGCCGCGAGGCCCACCAGGCCATCTGGGTGAAGGCTTTCGATGCTCTGCCAGACCTCGGAGACCGGCGAATGAACGCCAACCTGCACCGTGCAGCCCTGGCTTATGTCTGTGACTACACCATCCTGGAACCACTCCTCCGGGCCCAGGGCCTGCACTGGTCCTCTCCCGGCCTGACCACGGCCAGCCTGGACCACTCCATGTGGTTCCACCGCGATGGACACCTGGATGAATGGGTGCTGTACGCACAGAAGGCCATTTCCGGGCAGAGCAACCGGGGGATGGCTCTCGGGCATTTCTTTAACCGGGACGGCCGTCTGCTGGCCACTGTCGCCCAAGAGGGCATGATCCGTCCCGGATCCTAATCCGACATCAGAAGCAAGAACCTTAGAAGGAGTGGCCATGACGACATCGGCCCATGTGGATACATTTACGCGGGACCACCTGCCGCCGGCCTCGACCTGGCCGGCACTGGAGTTCACCCTCCCCGAGCTTCAATACCCCGAGCAGCTGAACGCGGCGACCGTTCTCATCGATGACGCCGTAGCGCAATTCGGTGGCGACCGTCCGGCCCTCCTGACGCCGGACGGCACAGCATGGAGCTACGCTGAATTGCAGCTCCGCGCCAACCAGGCCGCCCAGGTATTCACCGAGGACTTCGGCGTGATGCCGGGCAACCGGGTCATGCTGCGCGGCCCGAACAACCCGTGGCTCGTCGCTGCCTGGCTGGGCGTGCTTAAGGCGGGCGCGGTGGTTGTCACCACCATGCCGATGCTGCGGGCAGCTGAGGTGGCGACACTTATCCGGCTCACACGACCGGTCCTGGCAGTCTCGGACTGCCGTTTCATGGACGACCTTACCTCAGCAGCCGAACGTGAGCCCGTGACTGTCCTGGCATACGGTGGCACGGACCAGGCAGACTTCGTCCAGCGGTGCGCCGCCAAGAGCGGAAGCTTCACGAATGTCGAAACCGCGGCAGACGACGTCGCCATTCTGGGCGCGACGTCGGGAACTACCGGCGACCCGAAGGTCACCATGCACTTCCACCGGGACATCCTCGCGATCGCCGACACTTTTGGCCGCCACATCCTGCAGCCAACCCCGGACGACGTGTTTGCCGGGTCTCCGCCAATCGCGTTCACTTTCGGACTCGGCGGCCTGGTGGTGTTTCCTCTGCGGTTTGGCGCCTCCGCGCTGCTGACGGAGCGGGCGGCGCCCGTAGAACTTGCGGAAAACGCGGCTGACGCCGGGGCTTCCATCCTGTTCACTGCGCCTACCGCATACCGCGCCATTCTGAAGGCCGGCCGCGGAGAATTACTTAGCCGCCTGCGCATCGCCGTGTCCGCGGGCGAACATCTCCCCAAGGAAACCTGGCAGGCCGTTTATGATGCCACCGCCGTCCGGCTCATCAACGGCATCGGCGCCACTGAAATGCTTCACGTATTCATCTCCGCACGCGGCGAGGACAGCCGTCCTGGAGCTACCGGCAAAGCCGTCCCCGGATACCGGGCGGCTATCCTCGACGACAACGGCGTCGAGCTGGGCCCTAACCAGCCCGGCAGGCTAGCGGTGGTCGGCCCCACCGGATGCCGCTACCTGGATGACCCGCGGCAGTCCAACTACGTCTGGAATGGCTGGAACGTCACTGGTGACACGTTCGTCCGGGACGAGGACGGCTACTTCGTCTACCAGTCACGTTCGGACGACATGATCGTCTCCTCCGGGTACAACATCGGCGCACCGGAAGTGGAGGCGGCCATCAACGAGCATCCGGACGTTCTGGAGAATGCGGTAGTCGGCCGCGCTGACCCGGAGCGCGGAAGCGTTGTCTGCGCGTTCGTAGTGTTGCGGGAAGGCGTGGAGGCAGATGCGGCCAAGCGCAAGGAAATCCAGGACTTCGTCAAGCTCACGATCGCCCCGTACAAGTACCCGCGCGATATCCGCTTCGTCGAGGAACTGCCCCGCAATCCCAGCGGCAAGCTGCAGCATTTCCGGCTGCGGCAGTACCTCGAAAGCGAAAACAACCACCTGGCCGACGCGGCCGCAACCCAAGCCTAGAAGGGACCGATCCATGAAGATCGCAATCGTCGGAGGCGGCCCCGGGGGCCTGTACTTCGCAGCACTGATGAAGCAGCTTGACGCTTCCCACGACATCACGCTCTGGGAGCGCAATGCAGCCACGGACACATTTGGCTTCGGCGTGGTGTTCTCCGACGAGACGCTGGGCGGCATCGGAAACGCCGACCCTGTGGTCGCCGAATATATGAGCCGCCGCTTCGCACGCTGGTCGGACATCGACATCCACTTCGGCGGGGAGACCCTGACCGTGGGCGGCCAGGGATTCGCCGCGATGAGCCGCAAGGAACTGCTGGAACTCCTGCAGCGCCGGTGCCTGGAACTTGGAGTGGACGTGCGGTTCAGCACGCTCGCCCCGCCCATCCAGGAGCTCGAGGCCGACTACGACCTGGTGCTGGCTTCCGATGGCGTCAATTCGCAGATCCGCGCCACGTACGCCGACTCTTTCCGCCCCAACCTCGACCCGCGACCGAACAAGTTCATGTGGCTGGGCACCGACCTCGTTTTCGAAGCGTTCAAGTTCTTCGTCAAGGAAACCGAGCACGGCGTCATGCAGATTCACGGATACCCGTACTCAGATGAGGGATCGACCTTCATTGTTGAAATGTCCCCTGATGTGTGGGAGGCGGCCGCCTTTGACGAGACTGCCGGCGAGGTGTTCCCGCCCGGGGCCTCCGATGAAAAAGCCATTGAGAAGATCCGGCGCATCTTCACAGAAGAGCTGCAGGGCCACGAAGTGCTGGCCAACAACTCCAAGTGGCTGAATTTCACCACTGTGCGGAACAGCAGCTGGCGCCACGGCAACATCGTCCTGCTCGGCGACGCCGCGCACACCGCCCACTTCTCCATCGGTTCGGGCACCAAACTCGCCATGGAAGACGCGCTGGCCCTGGCAGCCTGCCTCCATGAACACCGGGAGCTCGAGCCCGCTCTGTCCGCCTACGAGCTGGAGCGGCGACCTGTGGTTGAATCCACTCAACGAGCCGCACAGGCCTCGCTGGAATGGTTTGAACGGATCAGCCAGTACAAAGACCAGGAGCCCACCCAGTTCGCGTTCAACCTGCTCACCCGTTCCCGCCGGATCACCCAGGAAAACCTGCGCCTCCGCGACCCGGAATTCGCCGAAGCCGTGGACCGCAATTTTGCCGAACTGCAGGGCCTGCCCACGGTTGCCCCGGCCATGTTCCAGCCGTACAGCATCGGCGGGCTGGAACTGAAGAACCGGATTGTGGTCTCTCCGATGGACATGTACTCCGCCACGGACGGGATCCCCGGGGACTTCCATATGGTGCACCTCGGATCCAAGGCACTGGGCGGTGCCGGACTCGTGATGACGGAGATGGTCTGCGTCTCCGCCGAAGGCCGCATCACTCCCGGCTGCTCCGGTCTCTACACGGACAGCCAACGGGACAGCTGGAAGTCCATCGTGGACTTTGTCCATACTCGGTCCACGGCGAAAATCGGTGTGCAGTTGGGCCACTCCGGGCGGAAGGGATCCACCCGCCTGATGTGGGAGGGCATCGATGAGCCCCTGGAAACCGGGAACTGGGAGCCAGTCGGGCCGTCCGCCCTGCCCTACGGGCCGGAAAACCAGGTCCCCCGCGCCATTGATCGGGCCGAAATGAACCGCGTCAAGGCTGATTTCGTGGAATCTGCCCGCCGCGCGGCCGACGCCGGCTTCGATCTGCTCGAGGTTCACGCGGCGCACGGCTACCTCCTCTCATCGTTCCTCTCTCCGATCTCCAACCGCCGGACGGACGAGTATGGAGGCAGCCTCGAGAACAGACTGCGCTTCCCGATCGAGGTCTTTGACGCGGTCCGGAATGTCTGGCCCGCGCACAAGCCGATGACCGTGCGTATTTCGGCGACCGACTGGATCGAAGGCGGCAACAGTTCAGATGACTCGATTGCAATCGCCAAGGCCTTCATTGACCATGGCGCGGCCGGCATCGACGTCTCCACCGGGCAGATCGCCAAGGAGGAGAAGCCGGCCTTCGGCCGCAGCTACCAGACTCCGTTCGCCGACCGCATCCGTCAGGAAGTCGCCGAGCCCGCAGGCGTAGCCGTTATCGCGGTCGGGGCCATTTCCACCTACGACGACGTCAATTCCGTCCTGCTTGCAGGCCGGGCCGACCTCGTGGCACTTGGGCGCACGCACTTGTACGACCCGCAGTGGACGCTGCACGCGGCCGCCGAGCAGGAGTACCGGGGCCCCGGATCAGAGTGGATTCCGCAGTTCAGGGCCGGCCGCCGGAAACCGCCAAGCAGCCGTACGGACGCAGTTCGTCCGAGGCTTTCCCTGTTGAGGGAACTCGATTCGGAGGAGACCACCTCACACCTGCGTTGGACACCTGCAGCCTTGACTCCGGAAGGGGCGCTGACTCCCTGACCTCTCGGGCTACCGACTGTTGTTCCTAAATGGGGAAGCCCGTCAGCAATGTGCCGACGGGCTTCTTCGGTTGTGGTCTTACGCCACGTTCATACCCGGCGTAGTTGCCCGGCCGTATCATGAAAGCAGACACATGCGCCGGCTTGCCAAGTTCGCTGAAAAGGACTGGAGACGTTGCCACTCGAAACATTGCCCGTAGTCGACTTCTCCCGATTGAACGCGGGCGCGGAGGAGGCTTCCCGGTTTCATGACGAACTGCGCAACGCCATGCATGAGGTCGGGTTCCTGTACCTGGCTGGCCATGGCGTCCCACAGGGGCTCACGGACGCAATGCTGGACGTGTCCCGCCGCTTCTTCGAATTGCCCGAAGGGCAGAAGCTCGCGATCGAGAATGTCCACAGCCCGCAGTTCCGTGGCTACACCCGTGTCGGCGGGGAACTTACGGACGGTGCAGTGGACTGGCGCGAGCAGATCGACATCGGCGTAGAGCGGCAGGCGGTGGCGCAGGGCCCGGGCGTCGCGGACTATTGGCGCCTCGAGGGGCCCAACCTGTGGCCGGAGGCGCTGCCCGAAATGCGGGATATTGTCGCCGAGTGGACGGAGCGGCTGAGCACGATCTCATTGACTCTCCTGCGTGCGCTGGCCGTGTCCCTCGGCGCGCCCGAGGACACCTTCGATGAGGCATTCGCCGCACGGGCTTTCCCCATGCTCAAGGTTGTACGGTACCCGGGGTCATCGCACGAGGAACCCAAGCAGGGTGTCGGCTCCCATCGGGACGGCGGGGTGCTGACACTCCTCCTGGTGGAGCCCGGCAAGGGCGGCCTCCAGGTCGAGTACCAGGGCACCTGGATTGATGCACCTCAGGTACCCGGAACCTTCGTGGTCAACATCGGCGAGATGCTCGAGCTAGCCACGAACGGCTATCTGAAGGCGACCTTGCACCGCGTGGTCTCGCCGCCGCGCGGCACCGACAGGATCTCTCTTCCGTTCTTCTACAACCCGGCACTGGACGCGAGGATGCCCCAGCTCGCGGTGAGCCCTGAGTTCCAAACCAAGGCGCGCGGCCTGTCAGCTGACCCGACGAACAGCCCGATTCTGGAAACCTACGGGGATAACGCCCTTCGCTACCGGCTACGGGCCCACCCGAACGTAGCCGCGGTGCACCACGCGGACCTGTTGCAACGCTGAGTGCGCGGCCCTTTCCCTCGTTTTGCTGGCGGGCCGGGCTCATGGACTATGACCGGGGATGGTTGTGGGAGGAGGCAGGGTGACCTGGTGGTCACCCTGCCTCCTGTGCATGCTGCGCAGTTCTCGCGCCCGGCTTTCGGGCTACCTGTTGCGATGGAGTGCGGGAACGGCAGCACGCGTCACATGATGCCGGTGGGTACCAGCAAGGCCCATGCCAGCGCCGGGGCCACCAGAACCACTCCGCCGGCGTACATCATCAGTTGCTTGTAGACGCGTTGGCGGTCATTCTCCCGGGCGTTGGCTACAACGAGGGCACCGTCGGTGGAGAAGGGAGAGACGTCCACCACTGTCGCGGCGATGGCGAGTGCAGCGACAGTTCCCGAAGCGCTCAGCGAACTGGACGCCAAGAGAGGACCGGCCAGGGGGATGAATGCGGTCAGCAATGCCGTGGAGGAGGCAAAGGCTGAGCCGACGCCAATCACGTAACAGAGCACCAGTGCGATCAGCAGGGGCGCACCCAGGGCGAGGGCTTGCTCAGCAAGGGTGTCGATGACGCCGACGTGCTGGAGGAGCGAGACATAGGTGATCATGCCGGCCACCAGCAGGACGGTAGACCAGGAGATACCGCCGATGAAGGTCCGGTGTTCTTTGATGTTGATCAGTGCCAGCAGAAGGCCGGCGGAGAGGGCGACGAAGCCGATGGGCATATGGAAGCCAAGGGTGCAGATAAGCATCGCAGCGATCAGCACCAGCGTGAGGATTTGCTGGCCGTGAGGACGCGTGGTGCGGGGCGCGTCAGCGTCGACATGCTGGGCACCCTCGCCGTCCCGCAGTTTGCCTAAGAGGGCAAACAGTGCGACGGTCAGGGCCGAAAGGATGAGATTGAGGGCGAAGCTGGAGGCAAAGAGTCCGCCTTGAGAGATCGGGAAGCCATTTTTCAGCGCGATGTCGTGTACCAGCACGCCGGCAACGGACAACGGGGAAAATCCGCCCGCATGGGCCCCGTTGATGATGAACGCACCCATGAGTACGGGGTGGATGCGCGACTCGTAGGCGAAGCCGATGGCAGCGGGCGCCAGAAGTGCGACGGCCGCGGGGGAGAAGGTGCCCAATGAAGTGAGTGCGGCAGCCATAAGAAAGAAGACCCATGGGAGCAGCATTGTCTTGCCCCTGACGAGGCGCACACAGGTCTGCACGATGATGTCGATGGTGCCGTTCCGCTGGGCCATGCTGAAGAAGTAGGTGACTCCGATGATCGTCAGAACGATGCTGGCGGGGAAGTCCGCGAGTATCTCCTTGTCGCTCATTCCGAGCATGAAGTACCCGACGCCGAACGATGCGACCAGGCCCATCACGCCGATGTTCAGCGGCCATTTCGTGGCGACGACGAACATCACGACGAGGATGACCAGCGGGATGATCTGTGTAGCGGTCATGGTCGGCTCCGATTCCGAGGTGGCCGCCGGGTTGAAAATGGCACCCCCGAACACGAGGGCTACCAGACCCAGGATCGCGATCGCGACTACCGTTATCAGCAGGATACGGCGGCGACGGGCTGGACGCTTAGGACTGTCTTCCCGGATTTCGCTCTCTGCCTCGGGAGCAGGTTGGTAAATACTCTTAGTCATGATCAAGGCTCCTCATTGAGTGGCTGATGCTAGTGAGGCTTCGACGGCGCTGCCGAGGGCCTCGGGGAGGTGGATGATAGTGGTGGCAATGGTGCGGGCCGTTCGGTCGACACCGACCAGCAGGGACCCGTCGCGCTCTTCGCTCCAGGTTTCGATCACTCCTGCGGGAGTGCGTAGTCTCAGGGTGGCCGGCGGCGTGTCGCCTGTGATGCTGTTGAGCACGGTGCCCGGGGTCCGTGCGGCGAGAGTCAGGGCGATGCTGCCGGTGATGGCCAGGGCCGGGTGGGGCTTGCCCATCGAGAGCATCATGACGTTGACGTCGCTGGCCGGGTCCGACTGGGTGGGGGAGGCGATGATTGCGAGCTTGGGGATGGCGCGGGCAGCTTCGCCGATCGTTGGTGCCAGCCCCATCCGCACGGCAGCTTGTCGACGGATGTGCTCCAGGGTTTCCAGCTGTAGCTCCACCCCGGCGACCCAGCTGTCGTACCGGGTTGGGTCCAGGCCAAGCTCCTCAGCGCGGACGATCACTACCGGCGCTCCGGCGTCGACCATTGATACCGTCCAGCGCGTTCCGCCGGCGGTTATTGTGTCGGTTGCGGCACCGGTGGGCAGCAGTTTTCCAGTGGTCTTGCCGGCTGGATCCTGAAAGCCGAGACCGACAAGGTAGCCGGGGAACGCAACCCCGGGCATCTGAGCGTCCGGAATGATGGGCAGAGCCCCTGCGGGAGTGGCGACCCGCTGGACGATGATCTGGCCGGTGTTTGTGTTGCGGGTGACGATGCGGGTGTTGTCCCCGTGGGGGATCACCCAGCCCTTTTCGATCGCGTACAGGCCGACAACCGCGGAGCAGTTGCCGCAGTTGCTGCCCCAGTCCACCGCTGCCTCTTCGATGCCGACCTGGGCGAAGGTGAATTCGACGTCAACATCGTCGTCGGCGGCCCGGCGTAGGATCATGGCCTTGCTGGTTGTCGAAGTTGCCCCGCCGACACCGTCAATCTGCCTGGGGTCCGGGCTTCCGAACAGCCGGGGCAGCAACTCGTCCAGGCTGGTACGGGCTTCGTCCAGGTGCTCCGTTTCGAAGACCCAGCACTTGCTGGTGCCTCCGCGCATCCATTCAGCTTCAATTTTCATCGTGTTTCCCTACATCTCCTAGTTGCCGCGCATACGTTCAGGGCCTGCTAATAGAATGAGCCGGATCACAAATGAAGACAATGTTCAATAATTTATGGGGGATGTAGGGATACTTAAGCCAGCGCGAGGACAGGCTTTCACATTCGTCGCTGCGGGGCATCTTCGCGACAATGTCACAAAATCAGCCGCTTGATGGCGCACGATTGCATAGAATAAACCAAACACACAGAAGGGTGAACCATTGCTTAACGATGAAGGTCAAGATTTATTCGACATCCGTCGGTTGGCGCTGCTGGTGGAGGTCGTTGAGCAGGGATCGATCACGGCAGCGGCCGAGGTGATGATGTACACGCCGTCAGCCGTTTCCCAGCAACTGCGCAAGCTCGAACAAGAGGTGGGGCAGCCGCTACTGAACCGCCGCTCCCGTGGGGTTGTGCCCACCGAGGCTGGACAGCTGCTGGCGGGCCATGCCCGCAAGATCGTGCGGCAAATGCGGGCAGCCCAATCCGATCTGGACCAGATCGCAGGCCTCAATCGCGGGTCCCTGACCGTCGGCACCTTCCCCACCCTCGCCGGGTCCTTCCTGCCCCTCGTCATCAGGACCTTCAAGAAGCGCTACCCGGCCATCAGCCTGTCGCTGCGCAGCGCACGCTTCGACGAACTCGTGGCAGACCTGGAGTCCGGGGTCACCGGATTGTGCCTGCTGTGGGACTACCCCTGGAATCGCTTCCACGACGAGTCCATCCGCGTAACCGAAGTCTTCCAGGAGAGCACTGTGATTCTGGTAGCCAAGGGGCATCCACTCGCCGGCCGCAATGAAGTGAAAATGGAGGATCTGCGCAAGGAGTCGTGGATAGTCCGCGCTGAGGCGCACCCGGTGGTGGAGGTCCTGCAACGTTCCGCCCACGACGCCGGGTTCGAGCCGACTATTGGCTTCCTGGCGAATGATTACCAAGAGGCGCAGGCCATGGTCAGCGTGGGAATGGGCGTGGCCATGGTGCCCAAAACTGCCGTGGCCCTCCAGCACCCCGACGTGAGGGTGCTCAGTCTCGGGGCCGCCGCGCCCCTGCGGCGGGTATTGCTGGCCCAACGCCAAGACAAGGTCTACGCCCCGGCAGAGGTCGCCTTCCACTCCACGCTGCTGGAAATCGCCCGCGAACGGGCCAGCGATTATCTCTAGAGGACAAGGCCGAGTGAGCGGTGCTAGCCAGGGTGCTCATACGTGCAGGCTGGTTCCCGCCCGTATTTTCAGCTGTGCTATCTGGCGTCTCCTGAGCCACTTTTCCGCCAGGCCCATGGACCGGGTGGCTGCGGCCCAGTAGAGGGTGCCTGCTGCCAGGGAAGCGATGACGGCCATGCCCTTCTGCGCCGGATCCACGAGCGGGTACACCAGCCAATGAGTGACGTAAATGTACAGGGACGCGCTTGCCAGCAGGGCGGTCAGCCGGTGGAGTCCGCGCGGGACGGACAGGGTGGGAAGCCAGAGCAGGATGAGGAAGCCCGCAAGGATCGTTGCGCTACGGTACTGGTCGTCGAAGGATTCAGGGATGGTGAGCAGGGCAATGGCTGTCACGGCTGCCTGCTGCCACAGCGTCCGCGACGCGGCAGCGGCCCAACCCAGACCGAACAGCCATAGGACTGGGCCCTGGCCCGGATAGCGGGTGTCGACAAGGTCGAAGAGCAACGGCAGGTCAACGGCTATCAATGCCAGGGCGAAGGCCCACGGCCATCTGCGCTGGGCACGATCGGCGGCGGGAATCGCCAGCAGGGCGGCGAGACCTAGCAGGATGTGGACCAGGATCTCGATGAACCAGAAGCGGGAATAGTCCGTCCATCCCTCCGGACCCAGCAGGGGATTGAGCAGGAAAACATTTGCCCAAGCATAGGTATCAGTCACTGCGAAGGCGAAGCCGATAACCACAACGCTGGGCGCGATGATCCGTGCAATGCTGCGCAGTTGCCGTCGGAGCCGGGCACGACGGGTGCCGGTCAGCTGGAAGCGCGCAAAGTTATAGCCGGCGACCGCGATGAGTACGTGGGCGGTGCCTTCCCAGTGGAAGAAGCCTATATGTGTCGAGACGATGAAGATGATGGCAACGGCGCGGAGGACAATCCCTGTTTCCATGGGGACAAGCATCCTCCGGTACCATCCCCGCGAAGTGCGCGAAGTCCGACCGCCCGGCTGGCCTGCAGACTCGCCTGTGGTCGCGGCCGCCGGACTCTGCGGGTGGTGCGGGGCAGGCGCAAGTTCGCAGACAGGCATCAGGTGCCAGCCCTTGGGGATGTATCCGAGCGCAAATTCCAGCCGGACCGACGCTGCCACGTAGGACAGCGAGTCACCGCCCAACGAAACGAATGTGTCCGTATCGGCGATGTCCTCCTGTTCAAGGACCTCCGCGAAGATCGTCCGGACGTCAGCAGGGTGTGCTACCGGTTCCGGTCCAGTGACAGTGCCGCAGCCGCCGTCATTATTTTGGGTCGCCAGGGCCAGGACGGCGGGGTAATCAGGCTTTCCGTTGGCGAGCCGCGGTACGGAGTCCACGGAATGAAGCTGCACTGCCGAACGCGGTAGTCCCAAGTCCTGGGCAAGCGTTTTGGCCACCAGGGCAAGGTCGTGGTTGCCTTCCACCGCGGCGACCACTGCATCGTCCGAGCCTGTAGCCGCGGTGGTCAGGCCAAGGTCGGCCAACAGCCGTTCGACCTGGCCCAGGTCTACGCGCAGACCCACGATTTTGACGAACCGGCTGCGCCTGCCAACGATTTCGTAGAGGCCATTGGACCCGCAACTGGCCAGATCACCGGTCTGAAGCTCTGTGATGACCCGTCCCAAGGCAAGGTCTTCGGGCCGTTCGGCGTACCCCAGCATGACGTTGGGACCTGAGTAGACGAGCTCGCCGGCGTCCAGACCGGGGACGGGCTCCAGCCTGAAGGATCCGCCGGGCACGGCCACTCCAATGGCGTGGGGGTACTCTGCTGCCAGGTCAGGGGGCAGGTAGGCCATGCGGGCGGTGGCCTCCGTCTGGCCGTACATGACGAACAGGTCCCAGCCCTGCCGCCGGCCCAGTTCTGCGTAGGAACGTACACGGTCCGGATCCAGCCGCCCGCCGGCCTGAGTAATGTAGCGCAGGCTGGGTATGTCCATGTGCTCAAATCCCACCCGGTCGAGGAGATCGAAGGTGTAGGGCACGGCGGCGAAGGAGGTCACTTTTTCGGTGCGGACCAGTTCCCAGAAACACGGGTCCACGACTGAGAGGTCGGTCAGCGCCAGGGACGCGCCCACCAGGAGGTGGCTGTTCACCACACTCATCCCGTAACAGTAGGAGAGGGGGAGCGTGGTGGCCGCGGCGTCGCTGGGACGCAGGTGCAGGTACTGGGCGATCGCTAACGCATTGGCCTGCACGGAGTCACCGGACAGGCGGACGAGTTTGGGCGAACCGGTGGATCCGGAGGTGCTCAGCAGAAGCGCCAGCTCCGGGTGCAGCTCATGCCGGGTTTCTTCCCGGCGTACGTCCAGTACCGCCTCACCGTCGGATGCGCGGACCACGACATCCGGATCGTACGCGGCAACGAGCGTCTCGGTGGCCGTCCCGCCGCCCGTGGGCAGGATAAGCAATGGATTGCCGGAAGACAGGGCGGCCATGTAGACCACCAGGGACGGGAGGGAGTTCTCGGCCTCGAGGGCAATCAGCCGCCGGCCGGGGCCGAAGGTACGGGTCGTGTCCTCCACGCGTCGTGCCAGTTCGCTGTAGCTCACTGATTGGTCTTTGGTCCTGATGGCGGGGCGGTCTCCGAAGCCGGCCAGCTTGGCGGCGAACGAGACGCCGGCCAAGTCTGGCTGTACATCCACGCCCTGCACAGTAGAAGGGAAAGCTAACCTAACTCAAGTGGACTTTGTCACCGGCCGCGAACGTTACGCGGCAGACAGGACACCGACCCCTGAGGGGGCGCGGTTAGGCCGAACACCACCACAGTGAGCACGACGCAGGCGACGACACTCTTCGCCGCGACCGCCACAACGACCCGTTCCCGTCATCGTCGGGCATTTGGGCATATGCCCCGTTTTAACCCCACAACCGGGGGAAAAACTCTCTTGAATTGTGATGTGGCGCACACCAGAGTTGAGTGCACCGATCGGTCCCATTTCACATCAGCCACCTCTCACGTTGGAGAAGAGCCATGCCTCAATCATCCGTTGCTCCACCCGCAACAACGTCCGGTCCCAAAGCGGACAAGATGCGAAAGATCGCAGTAGCCAGCGTTATCGGAACCACTGTCGAGTGGTACGACCTGTTCCTCTTTGCTACCGCCTCGGCCCTTGTTTTCAACAAGATCTTCTTCCCGAGCTTTGATGCGTTGGTCGGAACCATGTTGGCGTTCGGCACCTTCGCTGCTGCCTATGTCGCCCGAATGGCCGGCGCCGCCCTCTTCGGCCACTTCGGTGACCGGATGGGGCGCAAATCGATGCTCCTCACATCACTGTTGACGATGGGTGCCGCGACGTTTGCAATCGGCCTCCTGCCGGACTACGCAACAATCGGCATCGCAGCGCCGATCCTTCTGCTCTTGCTTCGAGTCATCCAGGGACTGGCCCTGGGCGGGGAATGGGGCGGAGCAGTCCTGATGGTGGTGGAGCATTCCCCGAAGGACAAGCGTGGATTCTACGGATCCCTGGTCCAGGTCGGTGTCCCCGGCGGAACGATGATCGCCAACCTCGTGTTCCTGATCATCGCCGGAATCATGCCTGAGGAAGCCCTCCTTGCATGGGGCTGGCGGATTCCTTTCCTCGCCAGTGTCATCCTCGTTGCTGTGGGTCTCTACATTCGGCTGACCCTCGAAGAGACTCCCTCATTCCAGGCTGTCAAGGACGCGGGAGCCAAAGCAAAAATGCCGCTGGCGGAATTGTTGCGAAAGTATTGGAAGCAGGTTCTTCTCGGCGCGCTGGCGACTATTTCCACCGGAACAGCCTTCAATATTCTGGTTGCGTTCGGGCTGACCTACGGCAAGACAAAGCTGGGGTTTTCCACGAATGACATGCTGATTGCAGTCCTGGCGGCTTGCGCGGTGGGAATCATCATGCTCCCGGTTTTCGGCAAATTATCAGACAAGTTCGGCCGCAAGCCGATTATCGTCGGCGGGATAGTAGCCGAGATCGTGGTCGCATTCCCGCTGTTCTGGCTGATGGACACCCGTTCCCTCGCCGGCTTGGTCTTCGGATACATCCTGCTGATGACGGCATTTTGTGCGAACTACGGACCGATCGCGACTTTCCTGGCCGAACTCTTCGGTTCGCGGGTGCGGTACTCCGGTCTCTCTGTCGCCTACATGCTCGCCGGTCTCCTTGGCAGCGCCATTACACCGGTCGCCACAACGGCTTTGCTGAACGCCACAGGCCAAGGGTCCTCCGTGGCATGGTTCATGATCGGCTCGGCTGCTGTTTCCCTCGTAGCGCTGCTCCTCCTCACTGAAACGCTGCGTTCCAACATCGACGCAATCCACGAGGCTCCCTCCGAGGTTGCCGACCGCGACGAACTTGCCCGCGCATGATCCGCCGCATCGGCACACCGGACGGCGTCAACGCCCGCTCCAGTCCATCGCCCCGGGCCATCGTGGCCAATGGCTTGGTGTTTACCTCAGGGCAGGTACCGCTGCGCTCCGTCCCTGAAGACGAGAGCCGGAACTTCGCCGACGACGTCCGCCTGGCGCTGGAAAACCTCGCCGCGACTCTCGAAGAGTCTGGGTCCAGCCTGAAACACGCACTGAAAATAACGACGTTCCTCACCGATCCACGGCTGGCCGAATATAACGAGATCTACGCGGACGTCTTCGGCGAAAACCTTCCTGCCAGAACGACAGTTATGGTGTCCGAAAGCGATTACAGCATCGAAATCCATTGCATAGCGGCGGTGGCACACGGCCAAAAGCCACCGCTTATTCGCCGCATCGCCAACGCTCCAGGAATGGCTCCGGTCCTTGGACCCTATTCCCAGGCCGTCGTCGCAAACGGAATGGTCTTCACGTCAGGCCAGATCCCGGCCCGAACCAGCATGCAGGACCAGCCGGAGGACTTCGCCGGAAAGGTCCGCCAGACCCTGGCCAACCTGGAAGCCATTCTCCTTGAGGCGGGCTCTGATCTCGCCCACGTCGCGAAGGTCACCACCTACTTGACGGACCCGGAGCAGTTGGTTGAATACAACGGAGTGTACGCCGAGGCTTTCGAGTCAACGTTGCCGGCCCGCACTTCATGCTGCGTTGGCATCTGGGACATAGCGCTGGAAATCGAGTGCATTGCGTTCGTGGCGGACGGACCGCCCCAGGGCCCATTTACGCATGAGCCGAAATTCGTCTCAGTTACTCAGGAAGCGGTGCAGGCATGCTGACGCGACTGGCTACATTTCCAGGTATGGCGGCCTCGGTGGGACCGTTCTCCCAAGCTGTGGTTGCAGGGGGATTTGTCTTCACCACAGGCCAGATCCCTCTGATCGCCGGAACGGACGATCGGCCGGCGGACTTTGGCGGGAAAGTCCGCCAGGTGCTGACCAATCTCCAAACCGTTCTTGAAGGGGCGGGCTCCAGCCTTGACCACGTTGTCAACGTGACCGTGTATTTATCCGACCAGAGTCAGGACGAGGAGTATCGCCGCATCTATGCTGATGTCTTCGGTTTCCGTGCACCTGCACTCACGTCGATCTGCGTGGGGATCTGGGATTTCTCCTTCGAGATTCAGTGCATTGCTGTCTTGAAGGAGGGCAGCAGCTCATGAACGGCACAATTCGTCTGACCCAGGCCTTGGATGCCGAGCTGGTCAGCCGGCTTCAGTCCGTGAGCTTTCCCACCATCGGGCATTTCCTGGAGGAAGGGTTCCTCGACTCGGGCATCCGGTCGATGCTCCGGAACGTTCACCTTGTTGGCCGGGCCGTGACCGTTCGCATTGCCTCCGCGGATGCCTTCGCCACGAACCGGGCGCTGGCGCTTCTTGAGCCTGGCGATGTCCTTGTCATCGAAACAGGGCATGATACCACTCATGCCCCTGTGGGTGCTGTCACCGCCTATGCAGCCCAATGCGCCGGCGCCGCAGGGATCGTCGTGGACGGTGTGGTGACTGACATCGTGGAGCTCCGGAGCGCGGGGCTTCCGGTGTTCGCCCGCGGTACCAGTGTCCTCACGGCAAAGCGCACGTTCGATGCCAACAGTGCCGTGAATGTTCCTGTGCTGTGCGGCGGGGTGATGGTGCACCCCGGCGACGTCGTGATGGCGGACGATAACGGTGTCCTGGTTCTCTCGCCGGAGGATGCCGCTGCCATTGTTGACCTCGCACTGACAACGGATCGTGCTGAGCCGGACATTCTGCGACGCCTGCGTTCGGGAGAGGCTATCGACACGGTTCTTCCCGGCGGCATGGAATAAGCCCCACGCGCCCGGCCGGGATATCCCGGCCGGGCGCTTTGCTGTTTCACTTAAACCGAGTCCACGGTTGGGGTGTCAGTGGCGGGCCGCAGAGCGATGCGGATCCAACGCGCGAACGACCGGTCGAGGATGGTGACCAAGGCATCGACCTGGTCTGGGCGCAACTTGTCCAGAATGAGCGACCGAGCCCTCGTCGTTTTAGATCGGCGAGGCTTCAGAGACCAGCCGTCGGCCGGCCTGCGTGATGGTGATTCTCGGCGCCCGAGCATCACCCGACGAGCGAAGCCGCGCACCGAGCGACACCCCGTTCGACTGGGACGATCGGGCCACCTGGCCCGCCGCGCTCGAGGGCGCGGGCCCACGACTTATGTCCTTCGCCGACACCGCCCGCGAACCAAGGGCCGCCACAGGATGCAGCATCACCTACATTCCCGTCACCGTGTGGAGCATTTAGTCCAGGGGAGCCGCGAGGCGGCTTTAGAGCCGTGCGAGCACTGTAGCGAGCCGGTGGATGCCCTTAGTGATGAGGTCGGGGCTGAGCGCGCTGAATGCCAGGCGCAGCTGATGGGACGGCGCGGTGCTCGGCGAAAACGCGGCTCCCGGGAAGAACACCACACCGGCGACTACCGCCGTCTTGATGAGTGCCTGGGTGTCCGCCGACCCAGGCAACGTGAGCCAGGTGAAGAAGCCGCCTTCAGGCCTGGTCCAGGTCACGCCGTCGGGCATGGTCTCCGAGAGCGCAGAAAGGGCCGCGTCGCTTCGGAGCCGGTAGGCGGCCCGGGAGAGATCGAGCTGGCCCTGCCAGTCGTAGTCGCGCAGATAAGCAGAGGTGAGCATCTGGTTGAAGGCCGGCGGGCACAGGGTGCTGGACTCTCCGATGATGAGGAAGCGCTGCTTCAACTGGGGCGGAACCAACGCCCAGCCGAGCCTGAGCCCGGGAGAAAATATCTTGGAGAAGGAACTCAAATAGATGACGTCCAAGGGGTTGGCCGCCCGCATTGCAGGGAGCGCGTCTCCACGGTAGCGGAGCAAGCCATACGGGTTGTCTTCCACCACAAGGATGTTGGCATTCCGGCAGATGTCCACTACCTGCTGCCGCCGCTCCAGGCTGAGCGTTACACCGGTCGGATTGTTGAAGTTGGGAATCGTGTAGAGGAACTTGATGTGCTTCCCCAGTCCCCGTAACGCGTCGATGCGTTCCTGCAGAGCTTCCGGGATCAGCCCCTCGGAGTCCGTCAGGACCGGCTGGACGTCTACTTCATAGATGGAAAACGTGCCGAGGGCGCCCATGTATGTGGCATCATCCGTCAGCACCGTGTCCCCCGGATCGCAAAGAATCTTCGTCACGGTGTCAAGGGCGGACTGGGATCCGATGGTCACGGAAACGTCGTCGGGGTCGGCGTCAGTAATGCCCTCGAGGGACATGATCGTGCAGATCTGCGACCGCAGTTCCTCGGTTCCCTGTTCCGCACCGTACTGCAGCGCCCGGGAACCCTGGCTGGAGATGATGGCGGCCGCCGTCTCGCCAAGGGCATCGAGGGGCAGTGCGCCGACGTCGGGGTTTCCACCTGCCAGCGAAATAATCCCTGGCCGGGCAGCGGCGGCAAAGATCTCCCGCACGGCCGTGGACGGGGTGGGTGCAGCCCGTCGGGCCCACAGTTCCGTGTGGTCCGGGCGGACGGACATGACGTCCGGCCCCATCACGGTCATGGTGCGGTTTCCCCAGCGGTGGACACGGGCTCCAGCGCGCCGTTGCAGAGCCTGTTGGTCACTTCGGTGAGCATGGCGAGGCCCGCCACGATGTCCTCGTCGGTGGTGTATTCGTGTTCGTTGTGCGAGATGCCGTCCACGCTGGGCACGAAAAGCATCACGGTGGGCACAATGTCCTTCATGTTGGTGGAGTCGTGCCCGGCCAGGGTCATCACCGGCTTGTTCTCCAGGCCAAGGTCGGCCGCCACCTTGGCCGCGAGTTCAACGCCCTCGGGCTGGTACGGGGTCACCGGCCAGGAGTGGGAGTGGCTGCGTTCCACGGTGACGTTCGCCATCCGCTCAATCTCGGTGATCCGCCGGTGCAGGAGGGCATCCGCTTCAGCCAGGACACCTTCGTCGGCACTGCGCAGGTCCAGCAGCAGGTTCACGCGGGACGGCACCACCACCGGCGAGTTGGGGTAGACGGTCAGCTGCCCCACCGAGGTGTGCATCACGCCCGGGAAGCGGTCGGCCAGCTCGCGGGCGGCCACCACCATCATGGAGGCGCCCAGCAGGGCGTCCTTGCGGTCGGCGATCACCGTGGAGCCGGTGTGGGCCTGCTCGCCGTTGACCACGAATTCGTACTTGTTGGCCGCCCAGTTGGAGTGGACCAGGCCGATGGTGATGCCTTCCCGCTCCATGCTGCGGCCCTGCTCGATGTGGATCTCGGCGCAGAAGGCGGCGTCCGGCCCTTCGTAGTCCCCCCGGCAGCCGATGGCATCGAGTGCGTCGCGGACGGAGACCCCGGCGGCATCGGTGGTGGCCAAAGCCGTCTCCAGCGCCAGCTTTCCGGTGTACACCGAGGAACCCATCATGGAGGGCTTGAAACGCGAGCCTTCCTCGTTGAACCAGTTCACCACTGCGATATTGAACCTGGGCCGGCCGTCCGGACCCGCGGCGTTCCACTGCTCCACCAGGCGGAACGCGGCGTGCGCCGCGGCGAGAACGCCGTAGGCACCGTCGTAACGTCCCGCCGTCGGCTGCGAGTCCATGTGCGAGCCCACCACCACAAAAGGCGCCCCCGGAACGGCCTCGTAAAGGCCCCACTGGTTTCCGACCCTGTCAGACGTTACGGTGAAGCCGCGGCCCTCGAGAAGACCCGCAAGCCAGCGCCGCTGCTCGCCGTCGGGCGTGGTCGCCGCTTGGCGGTCCACACCGCCGTTCTCCGTTGATCCGAACTGGCCCATGATCCGGAAGTCCCGGATGAACTCGACATCCTCGGTGCTGAAAGCTGTTGTGGTGGTCAAGGTATTCCCCTATGAATCGTCTGATGGGATGTGCTGCAGCACCCTGGGCCCGCCATCGGTCGCCTGCAGGCCAGGAGTTAGATGGGTGAATGTCCCGCCGACGGAGGTGGCGAGCACTCGGAGCCCGGAGATATCGTCGACGGCGAGCGGAGAGCCGGACAGGACAGCGAAGTCCGCCAGTTTCCCGGGGGTCAGTGCGCCCTTGAGATGGGACATGCCCGTGGCCGCGGCAGCTCCGGTGGTGTAGGCCGCCAGGGCCTGGCGGGGGGTCAGCCGCTCATCCGGGTTCCCGAAGACATTCCCGGTTGAGGTGCGCCGGTCCACGAAGGCCTGCATTCCGCGGAGGACGTTGCCGTCTGCCACCGGACGGTCCGAGCTGCCGGCGAGGGTCACGCCGGCGGCCAGGAATGACGCCGCGCGGTAGGCCCAGCCCAGCCGTTCCTGGCCCAGCGATGCGGTCATGCCGTCCCCTCCGTCGGCGAAGAAGCTGGCCTGCGGGGTGACCGCGATTTCTGCCTCCGCGATCCGGGCCACCTGTTCAGGCCTGGTGATGGACGCGTGTTCAATCCGGTTCGGCACGGTCCGCGGCCCGTACTTTTCCGCGCACGCCGTGATGATGTCAATCGCCAGGTCGACGGCCCGGTCGCCGATGGCATGGGCGGCTACGGACCAGCCTGCCGCGTAGGCTGCCTCGATCCGGTTCCGCAGCGATTCCGGATCGGCTTGGAAATACCCGGTGTTGCTGCTGTTGTCGGTGTGTCCGTGGCTGCAGTAGGCCTCGCTGACGGCCGCCGTTTCGCCCAGCAGCGAGCCGTCCAGGAAGACTTTGGCCGGCCCGAGGGAGAGAAATTCGTTGCCGAATCCGCTATACATGCCCAGATCGAGGCCCGCCGCTCCGGCCGGATCGGCGCCATGCCCGTCCAGCGGGTGGAGCGCATCCAGGACGGGCATGAGCTGCGCGCGTGCGTGCAGCCTGCCGTTGGCCATGGCCTGCTGGTAGGCGGCCAGTTCCACGGGGCTGTGGCCGATCCATCCGCCGCCGATACCGGCCTCCGTGAAGCTGGTAATGCCTTCCGTGGCGTAGTACCGGGTTCCCCGGTCCAGTGCGGCTTCGATGCCAGCCACGGTGTAGGGCAGGATCAGCTGTTGGATCAGCTGCTGGGCGGTCTCCTGGACCAGTCCCGTGGGCCGGCCGGCGGCGTCGCGGACTATCACGCCGCCGTCGGGGTCGGGAAACGATGGTGACTCGGCACCCGCCAGTCGTAGCGCGGCGGTGTTCACCACCGCCATGTGCCCCGAGTTGTGCCGGATAAACAGCGGCCGGTTTCCCGTGATCCGATCCAGTACGGCGATGTCAGGAAATTTGCCCCCATATTGGGTCTGGCTGAATCCGGTGGCCATGAGCCATCCGGTCTCCTGGTCCGGGGTTTCCTCCTCGCCGGCGGCCCCCATCGTGGCCATGTCCGCCTCCAGCAGGGCGTAGAGCTGGTCCAGGCCGCGGGCGCCGGAGACGTCCACTTCGCCCAGGCCCAGCCCGAACCAGGTGGTGTGGCAGTGGGCGTCGATGAAGCCGGGAGTCACGGTAGCGCCGTCCAGGTCCAGGACCTGTGCCGCGTCCAGTCCGTCCAGGTCTTCATCGAGGCCGACGATGCGGCCTTGCCAGATTCCCAGCGAGGTGGCGTGCGGGTGGCGGTCATCCATGGTGATGATGTCCGCGTTGCGGAGCAGGAGATCGAGTTTCATGGGTTACCTAGCGTGGTTCTCAGCGGTGGGAGGTGGTGACGGACTTGATGCGGGTGTAGTCCTCGAGCCCGAAGACGGACAGGTCCTTGCCTGTTCCGGAGTGCTTGAAGCCGCCGTGCGGGGCCTCGGCCGGGATCACCTGGTGGCAGTTGATCCAGACGGAGCCGAAGTCGAGCTCGTTGGATACCCGGGTGACCACACCGTGGTTGTCGGACCAGACGCTGGAGGCCAGCGCGTACTTGGTGCCGTTGGCCAGCTCAATGGCTTCCTCCTCCGTGGCGAACGGCTGCACAGTGACGACGGGACCGAAGATCTCGTCGCACACCACCTCGTCGCTCTGGAAGACGCCGTCGATCACCGTGGGCTCGAAGTAGTAACCGGTGCCGGTACGCTTACCGCCGGAGAGGACGGTGGCGTTGGCCGGGAGCCGGGACATAAAGCCCTCCACCCGCTCAAGCTGCGCGGCGCTGTTCAGCGGGCCGAGGTCCGCGTCGTCGCCACCCACGGTAAGCGCGGCCGCAGCGGCACCGAGCGCCGCCGCGAACTCAGCATGAATGGACTGCTCCACCAGCACGCGAGTGACAGCGGTGCAGTCCTGGCCGGCGTTGAAGAAGGCGCTCAGCGCGATTTCCTTGGCTGTCCGGGCGATGTCCACGTCGGCGAAGACAATCGCAGGCGCCTTGCCGCCGAGTTCCAGGTGGACGTCCTTGAGTGTCTTGGCCGCGGCGGACATGACCTGGGCGCCGGCACGGGTGGAACCGGTGATGGAGACCATTTCGGGAATCTCGTGATCGACCATCGCGGCGCCGGCGTCGCGGCCGCCGCAGACGATGTTGACGACGCCGGCCGGGAACACTTCCTGGGCCAGTTCGCCCAGGAGCACCGTGGACCACGGCGTGGTGTCCGCGGGCTTGAGGACCAGGGTGTTGCCGACGGCCAGGGCAGGGCCGATCTTCCAGATGGCCATCATGAACGGGTAGTTCCACGGGGTGATCTGCGCGACCACGCCCAGCGGCTCGCGCCGGATGGTGGAGGTGAAGCCCTGGACGTACTCCGTGGAAGCCGTCCCGGACACTACCCGGCACGCGCCGGCGAAGAACCGCAGCTGGTCCGCGCCGCGCAGGATCTCCAGTTCACGGGTCGCGGCCCGGGGCTTGCCCGTGCACGCGACTTCGGCCTCGAGCAGGCGGTCCGCGTTGGTTTCGATGAGGTCCGCAAGCTGCAGCAGCAGCGCCTGGCGTTCGCCCGGCGTCGTGCGCTTGTAGGCCTTGAACGCCTGCTGCGCGGCCTGGAAGGCGAGGCCGACGGCGGTTGCGTCGCTGTCCGGGGCGGTGCCGATCTGGAGTCCCGTGGCGGGGTCGAAGAACGGCAAGGAGCCCGCAGCCGGAACGGACTGGCCGTTGATGATGTTGTTCAGCGTGATCATGGAATGCTCCGGTCAGTTGCTGGCGGTCTTGGGTGAACGGGTGGCGGGGTCCTGCGGCAGGTGCAGTACGGCCGGGAGCGCGGAATCGGCGGCCCGGCGGAAAGCGGCGGCGAACTCCTCGGCCCTGTCCACGCGTTCCCCATAGCCGCCATAGGAGCGGGCCAGAGCGGCGAAGTCCGGATTGGTCATGTGCGTGCCGGACGGACGGCCCGGGTAGTGGCCTTCCTGGTGTTCGCGGATAGTGGCGAAGATGCCGTTGTCCACCACCAGCACGATGAACCTGCCGCCGTGCCCCATGGCAGTGGCGATTTCCTGGCCGTTCATCATGAAGCAGCCGTCACCGGCCACCGAGATGACCTGCCGGCCCGGAAAGGCCAGCGAGGCGGCCACGGCGGCGGGGATGCCCATGCCCATGGCGCCGTTGCGCGGGGCGGCCAGGGAGTTTGCCGAGTTGTGCTTCAGGTAGCGGGCCGGCCACAGCGTGTGGTTCCCGGCCCCGTAGGTGATGACGGCGTCGTCGTCCATTTCCTGCTTCAGGATTTCCATCACGACTGCGAGGTCTGCCCCGGTGCCACCATCAGGCTGGGCGGAAGAGAACTTTTCGTAATCGGCGCGGGCCTCGGCCAGCCAGCCGGCGGCGGGCTGTACGGCGGATGCCGTGGCAGCGAGGGCGTGCGAGAACGATGCCACATGGGCGGGAATGTGCTGGTCCAGCCGGCCGAAGTGGCCCAGCAGGTCGGCATCGAGGTTGACCACCACGGTGACGGCATCCAGGCCGCGCTTATAGCCATCCGAGAGAACGTCGGCGCGGACGCAGCCCACGAAGACCAGCAGGTCTGCTTCGTCGAGCCGGCGGGCGTTGTTATCGCTGCGGGCGTAGCCGAGGTAGCCGGCGTAGGCGTCGCTGTCGTGGGGAAAAGCGTCGTAAGCGCGGAAGTCAGCCAGGACGGGCACGCCGTGGCGGGAAGCCCAGCCGGCCAACGCTTCGGAAGAAGCCTGGTTCCAGCCCTCGCCGCCGACCACGATCAGCGGCTTGCGTGCTGCCGCCAGGCGCTGCTCCAGCGCGGCGAGGTCCGAGGCTGTCGGTTCGGTCCGTGCAACGGCGCGCGGTTCCACCGTGCCGGATTCGATGGCGTGGACCAGGACGTCCTCAGGGAGCCCGATCACCACCGGGCCGGGTCGGCCGCTCAGGGCGGTGAAGATCGCGTCGTCCACCACGAGGGCGGCGGACGCGGCGTCGTCGAGCGTCACCACTTTCTTGGCGGTGCTGCCGAACCAGGCGTTGATGTCGAATTCCTGGAAGGATTCGCGGCCGCGGTCCGCCACCGGGATGAGGCCCACAAAGAGGATCAAGGGGGTGGCGTCCTGGTGGGCGGTGTGGATGGCAATGAAGGCGTTGGCCGCACCGGGGCCCCGGGTCACCATGGCCACGCCGGGCAGCTCAGTGAGCCGGCCCTCGGCGAGGGCCATAAAGCCGGCGCCGCCTTCGTGCCGGGTCACCACGGTTTCAATGCTGGAGCCGTGCAGGCCATCCAGCACGTCCAGGAAGCTTTCGCCCGGGACGCCGTAGACGCGTTGGATGCCGGCACGTTCAAGCTGGGCAACGATCAGGTGCCCCGCGGTGGTTGAGGTGTTCAATGCTTCATTCCCTCTTCTTCGATGCTGAGTGCAGGCAGGAAAATACCGGACAGCGCCGTCATGACGGACACCACCAGCAGGATGATGGCGCCAGGCCAGAACGAGTTGCCGCTGGCGGCAACCAGTGCGGTGGCAATCAGCGGCACGAAGCCGGAAATGACGCCGGCGCTGTTGGAGGTGATGGCCACCCCGGTGTACCGGACCTTCGTGGCGAAGAGCGAGGTCAACGCTGTGCCGGAGACGGCGTAGGGGACCGAAAGTGTGCACACGCCGACGATCATGGCCAGGATCACCAGAACCGGGTTGGCGGTGTCGATCGCGAGGAAGACGGGTACAGCGACAACAGCGGAGGCGATGCCGCCCCAGAGGATGACCTTGCTGGCGCCGTACTTCTCGCCCATCCGTCCTGCCCAGATCAGCACGAAGATCTCGAACACAGCCGCGAGGAGCGAGCCAATGAGGAGGATCTCGTAGGGCATCTTGAGGACCTTGGTACCGTAGAAGACCACGAAGCTGGTGATGAGATAGAAGCCGCCGATGCCCAGCAGCGCCGAGCACCCGCCCACCAGGATCTGGCGCCAGCTCTTGGTCAGGACGCCCCGGATGGGGGCGTGCTCCGTCTCGCCGGACTCCATGAGTGCCTCGAACTCGGGCGATTCACTGAGCTTGCTGCGGATCCACATCGAGATGGCCAGCAGCGGGATGGCCGCCACGAACGGTATGCGCCAGCCCCAGGCATCGAAGTTGGTCTGCCCAACGAGGTAGAGCATGCCGAAGAAGCCGCCGGAGGACAGGATGGTGCCGATCGGGGAACCGATCTGCGGCAGCGCCGCGTAGCGTGCACGCTTGGAAACGGGGGCGTTTTCGACGGCGATGATCACCGCACCGCTCCACTCGCCGCCCACTGCCAGGCCCTGCAGGATGCGCAGCGCGACCAGGATGATCGGGGCCGCGACGCCGATGGTCGCATAGTTCGGCAGCAGACCGATCAGGCCCGTGACAACGCCGATGCCCACGATCGTGATCATCAGGATCTTCTTGCGCCCCACCTTGTCGCCCAGGGCTCCGAAGATGAATCCGCCGATGGGCCGCGCCACGAAGCCCACGGCAAGCGTGGCGAAGGAACTCATGGCGGCGACAAAGGGGTCCTCGGAAACGAAGTACTGGGCGTTGAACACCAGGGCGGCTGCTGTGGTGAAGAGGAAGAAGTCGTACCACTCCAGCGCGGTCCCCACGAGAGCGGCCAGGGCCACCTTCCTCGTGACGCGCTCATCAACAACGCGGGGCACCTGTGCTTCCAGACCGGTTGGGGGGCTGCTACTTGCCATGATGATTTCTCCAAATGCAAAAGTTGGTTCGAGTAGTGCTCGGTAGGGGGAACCGAAAGAGGGCTGTGATAGGACTCACCTGACTCAATTGTGTCAGTAGATCTGCTCAAAATACTTAGCTGGTAGCAACCGAAAATGGGCTGTATCGTGTGAAAATGCACAATTTAGATGATGCCGCCGTCAGTCGCAGATGGTCAGAGCTCGTGGAGCTGCTTCACGACAGGGTGGATATCTTGGCTGGGAAGTTCATTACCCAGGTGCGGGAGATCCCGGAATATCGGGAATCCGCCGTTGACACCAACGAGATCATGCAGACGGCCCGGGAAACGTTCCATCGCCTTGTGAACGCCCTCAGGAACGGCGGGCGCCGCCCCGGCGGCGAGCTCGACGGAGAATTTTCTGCGGCCTTGGGTGCCAAACGTGCCCGGTCCGGAATTCCAGCCGAAGCCCTCATCTCCGCGGTGCGCTTGGACTTCACGATTCTCTGGGCAGAGCTTTTGGCGATCGCTGATCCGGCAGATGCGGTGATGTTGACAGCCCGGGTGGATCAAGTGTGGCGTGTTGTGGACGAGTTTGCCGCCCGCACGAACGCTAGTTACCTCAACGAGCGTGTGCGCATGGCACAGGAGGAGTCAAGCATCCAGAACGAGTTCATTGCGAGGCTGTTCAGCGTCGTGCATCCTTCCGCAGAAACGGCCGCCCAGGTTGCCGAGGCGCTGGGAGTGTCGGCCACTGCGCGGTTTGGTGTTGTGGCGGCCAGCGGAAGTTCCGCTGCTCGCTTGCGAGCTGCGAAGGGAAACGCCTCGGCAAGGCGCAACCAAAGACTGTTCCTCCGTGAATCGGGCGACATGGCCTACCTGTTCTGGCCCGTGGTGGCGCCGCGGACGGGCGAGGACGCCGTTCCCGCCCTAACGGTGCCAGAGGTACTTAAGGACATCCCCTGCGGTGTAGCCGAGGCGAGCGGACTGCGGGCATTGCCCTCGGCGGCGCGAACTGCCTCAAGCTTGGCTGCCCTCTTACATCCCGGTGACACTGGCCCCCTTTCGGCGGACCTCGCGTGGCCCAGACTGGCCAAGCGACAACTCCAGGAGGCCGGGCTCGATCTTCTCGAAGAGCTTGATGTTGCGCTTGAGCGTTGTCGTGGTGTCGAGCGAGAACGGCTGACGGAGGCGGCTCGGCATTTTCTTCAGTCGGGCAGTGTCACAGTCACTGCAGACCGCATTTTCTGTCATCGAAATACCGTCCAAAACAGGCTTAACCGTTTTCAGGAGTTGACCGGAATCGATCTGACGGTGCCGGCTCAGGCTGCTCGGTTGGTTGTGGCCTGGGCCTGATCACGGGGTCAAAGTCCTGGTCCGTTATGGCAGATAGGCCAGCGCGTTCTGTCTGCCATAACGGACCTGAGTGGTTGGCCTCTCCTGGGCCAATGCCGGGACGGTCCCAGCTTGCCGCAATACGACCGGTGCGAGGTCGTGGAATCTGTCACCGGGCCCCGGGTTTACTGGTGCGGACCTGCCCCCCAGCTGGTTCAGAACGCCCATACGGCATTCAATCCTGTAGTTACGGCTCCTTCGGCCCACCCTGCAGTCCAAGACACGTCGTCTCCGGCGAGATAGATCCCATCACTGTTGGGGTCCTCCTCATGCATGAATTGGGTGAAGAGCCGCCGCTGATACCTGTAGTGTCCGGGGAGGTTTATCTTGAAAGCGCCGGCAAACCCTGGTTCGTCCTCCCATGAGACCGTCACCCAGGAGACCGTCACCCAGGAGGCGCGGGGGAATGGATCGAGCTCGGCGCCGCCGCCTTCACCACCTCAAAGGAGTTCACTTCATGCGCGGGCGCTCCTAAGCGGCTGCGAATTGGCGGCGTTATCAGCTTCGAGATCCTGGAGGGACTTGCCCTTAGTGTCGGGGGAGAGAAGGGTGGCCAGCGCTGCGACGAGGCAAATGCCGAACGTGGTGAGCCCGATGACCAAAGGAACGTTCGTTGACCCGGGGGGAGCGACCGCCGTGAAGATGCTCGGGAAGAACGAGGCGATCATGAGGCCTACATTCTGCGACACCGCGAACCCGGTCACTCGGATCCGCATAGGGAACTGCTCCTGGAAGAACGTGGCGAATGTCGCGTTCCACATCTGGAAGAAGATTCCCTGCACAATGACGATGCACACGAAGACCAGCGGCAGGCTCCTCTGGTCGATTGCCCACAAGTATCCCCCTGCCAACAGACCGCCACCGATGCCGCCAGCCACCATGAGCCCTCGCCGGCCGATCCTGTCGGACAGAGCGCCGAAAAGCGGGATCGTCACTACGGCAGCCACGTTAGCCACGAGGGTGACCCAGAGGAACTCGCTGCTGGAGTATCCGATGCCGTAGCCCTTTTGGGTCGCGTAGGACACGCCAAAGATGAGGGTCGCCATGCCGATCACGTTCGTGAAAGTCATGATGACGCAACGGACAAAGACCCATGGGTGGGTGCGCAGGAGGTCAACGAGCGGGAACCGGGGCTTCGCCTTACTCCTATCGGACTGCGCCAGGTACGCCGGCGGCTCCTGTACCCGACGACGGATAAGGTAGCCGGCCAGGATCACGAGCGCGCTCAGAAGGAACGGGATGCGCCAGCCCCAGGTTTCGAACTGGTCGTCGGGAAGAAAAGCGGCGAGCGGAAGGAGGACAGCGGTGGCCAAGATGGAGCCGACCTGCGTGCCCTGAAGACTGAAGCTGGCGAAGAAGCCGCGCTTGGCATCGGGGGAGTGCTCAACGATCATCGCGCTGGCACCGCCGAGCTCGCCTGCGACCGCGAAACCCTGGATCAGCCGGAGGATGACCAGCAGGACGGGTGCCAGGATGCCGACCTGTCCGTACGTGGGCAAGAGTCCGACGGCGAAGGTCGCGAAGCCCATTAGCAGCATCGCGAAGACGAGCACGTGCTTGCGGCCGTGCCTGTCGCCGTACGCGCCCAGGACAACAGCGCCAACCGGACGAGAGAGGTAGCCCACCGCGTAGGTCGCCAGCGAGGCGATGATCGCTACGGTCGGGTTCCCGGACGGGAAGAAGATGGCGGGGAAGATGAGCGTCGCGGCCAACGAGTACAGCGCGAAATCGTAGTACTCAAGCGCGCTTCCGATCCAGCCGCTCATCGCGGCTTTCTTCGGGTCCCTCCGGCCGATGTCGGCCGTGAGGCTTGCGCGGATGTCTCCGGGGGTGCTCATTCGATAAGATCCTTCGTCGTCTTTGGCAAGGAACCGGAATTCCATTCTGCAGTGTGCTCCATGATCGAGATCATGGAAACGGCTGGAAAGCCCTTTCCGTTGAATCGATTCATTTAGCATATGAGGTGATGCGCATTACGTCAACGCCTACACGAAACTGCAGCACCACGGACCCGCGTAATTGCAATAGCCCGGAGGAGTGGCGTTGGAGGAGGCGGGCGGATATGGCGTGATTGTCCGCAAGCGAAGGCGCCGGTCGCCGCGGTGGGATTTCGGCGCCGGGACGTCGCCATGGCACACCATTTTCGGGTTCGGAGAACGGGATCTGAACCTAGGGCTGTGCTTGGCGGATGGTTGCCCGGCCCGGGTAGCGGTTGCCCAGGCGGAATGCGACCGCGAAGATCCACGTCATGAATGTGACCAGAATGATCCGTTGGACGAGGCCTTTCCATTCAAACAGTCCGTTCCCGGGCTGCTGGCTGATTCTAAGCACGGCTACTCCTAGGGTGAGGACGATGCCGCCGGCCAGTGTCCATCCTGCCAGCGGGCGCCAGACCGGGTCACGGCGGAAGCGCCTGTAGAACACGAAGCAACTGATCGGTGCGAATGTGAATACCAAGGCACCGAAGATGCCGTGCACGATGCCGTGGGCGCTGTGTTGGTCCAACATCACGGACGGGTCGGTGGTGAAGGGCCCGGAGGCCATCAGGCTGACTCCGATGATCTTTATCAGCGCGGGGCCGAACCGGGACCCCGCACCGGTGCTGAAGTACGCGGAGAGCCCGACTCCGAACACAAGCATCAACGCGCCGGTGAGGACAAAGTTGAGGATTTGCACCCAGCCGAAAGGGCCAAGGGACAGTTCGCTGACGAACATGCCCGTCTGGGAGTATCCGGGGGACAGCCACCCGTAAATTGTGAAGACGGACACGAAAAGGACTGCCCCGATCATACCCGCGGCGGCGGCCAGCCTGACACGACGACGTCCACGCGCCCCCCGGCCGGGGGCAGAGTTCGAGATCACAAGGTGAAGCCTAGTACTACCAGCGCTTGCCTGAGGCTGGCAGCTCACCCGATGATCGGCCTCTCCTCCGGCAAGTGGTAGAGCCTGGGCTTCGCGGACAGGGCCAGGGAGGAGGCCACGGTGATGGTTCCGATGCGGCCGATGAACATCAGGGCCATCAGCACCCATTGGGCACCGGGCGGCAGGTGGTAGGTGATTCCGGTGCTCACTCCCACCGTGGCGAACGCGGAGATGGATTCGAAGAGGACCTTTTCCAGGCTGTAGTCGGTGAGCATGAGGAGCAGCAGTGTTCCGCCGATGACGGCGGCGACGCCAAGCAGGGCGACGGAGAGGGCCTGCCGCTGGGCTGATGAGCTGATGGACCGGTGTGCGATGGTGACTTGTTCGCGGCCGCGGACCTCGTTCCAGATTGCGAATCCCAGGATCAGGAAGGTGGTGATTTTGATGCCACCGGCTGTGCCCGCGCTTCCGCCGCCGATGAACATGAGGACGTTGGTGACCATGAGGGTTTCGGGCGTTGCGGCGCCGTAGTCGATGCTGTTGAAACCTGCGGTGCGTGGAAAGACGGTGCCTGCCAGCGCAGCGAGGAATTTGCCGCCGGTACTTAGCCCGCCAAGGGTTTCGGGCCGGTTCCACTCGAAGGCTGCGAAGAGCGCGAAGCCCAACCCCAGCAGTGCGAGGGTTCCGTAGACGGTGAGGCGGACATGGACGCTCCAGGCCTTGAACCGGGCGCCGTCGCGCATCAGGGCGATGATCACGGGGAACCCGAGTCCACCGCCGATTATGGCCACGCAGATGGGAACGATGAGCCACGGGTCTTCTGCGACACCGATCAGGTTGTCGCTGTAGAGGGAGAACCCGGCGTTGTTGAATGCCGAGACGGCGTGGAAAATGCCGTGCCAGAGGGCAGTTGCCGGGCTGCTGTCGTAGGCGATCCAGAACCGGACGGAGAGGAAAACGGCCGTCGTCACCTCGAAGATGCCCATGATTCGCGCCACCCGGACGAGCACTGTGCGGACGTCACCAAAATTCAGGGTTTGGGTTTCGGACTGAGCCACCAACTGGCCGCGGAGGCCCAGGTTCTTGCGGACGAGCAGCGCGAGCAGCGTTGCCAGCGTCATGATGCCGAACCCGCCCACCTGGATGAGTCCGAGGATGACCGCCTGGCCGAAAGGCGTCCAGAATGTCGAGGTGTCCACCGTGATCAAACCCGTGACGCAGACGGCCGAGACGGACGTGAAGAGCGCCGGCATCAGCGCATCTACGTCGGCGTCGGTCCTGGCCTGTGGCAGCAGCAACAGGCCTGCACCCAGCAGGATGACCGCCAGGAAGCCGACGGGCAGGGACCGGACCGGGTGCAGCAGCAACCGCTTGAAGCGCCCGTCCGGCCGTCTCATACCGTTCCTGGGCCGGAATGCGATCCCCTGACGCCACCCGCGCGGGGTTTTACCTGCAAGACCAATGTTCACAGTGACGCCGTCACCCTACGTGGATACGTGGACGCCGGGCGGGGTCCGATTCGTGCTTCCGAAGGATCTCCCTCACAACCGGTGGCGTGTCGCCGCGGCCCAGGAGGAGATAGCGCATCAGGTGGGCGAGCGGGTTGCCTTCGGACCATTCGAAGTACGCGTGCGGGATGACGCCTGCGGTGTCCCGGAGGGCCAAAAGGACCGCCGCGATGGCGTTGGGGGCGGCCGGGCTTTCAACCCGCAGGACGCGGTAGCCGTCGACTTCGACACCGTGCACATCCAGGGTCCCGCCGAAGTTGGAAGGGTCGATGATGTCTATTTCGAGGAACATGACGTCAGCGGTCCCGGGGACGGCGTTCTGGCCCCGCTGCTCAAATTCCTTTTCGGAGTATTCCTGGTTGTCGCCTGCCTGGCGGCGGTTGGCGATCAGGTTCAGGGCGCCGTCGTAATCCAGGGAGTCGGCGATGAAACGGCGGGCGTTCCCGTCAAACCTGATCACGTCCGCGCGCAGTTCCGTGGTCCGTGCTACGCGGGACACCAGCGAGATGGCGATGATGCCGAGGATAAAGAAGGCAGAGATGGTCAGCCCGTCGGGCTTCTCGATGACGTTTGCGGCCAGCGCGTAGAGCAGGATCAGGGACAGCAGCGCGAAACCCATCCCTGCCAACCGTTGGCGGCGCCGGAGGGCGGAGATCGTGACGGCGATGGATCCGGAGACCATCATGGCCAGGATGCCGGTGGCGTACGCGCCGGCCTGGGCGTTGACGTCGGCATTGAAGCCGATGGTGATCAGGATGCTGACAGCCGTGTACACGAGAACTACGGGTCGCACGGCGCGTCCCCATTCCGGGGCCATGCCGTAGGCGGGGAGGTAGCGCGGGACGATGTTGATGAGCCCGGCCATGGCCGAGGCGCCGGCAAACCACAGAATCAGGATGCTGCTGACGTCGTAGACCGTGCCGAAGGCGTCTCCCATTTGCTGGTGCGCCAGGTAGGCCAGGGCTCGTCCGCTGGCCTCTCCGCCGGCTTCGAATTCCTCGGCCGGGATCAGGACCGTGGTGACGAAGCTGCTGCCCAGGAGGTAGACGCTCATGATGCCAGCGGCCGCGGTGAGCAGCTTGCGGGTGTTCCGCACCCTGGAAGCAAGGCGTTCCTCGGGCGTCTTGCCGTCGGAGGCCACCAGGGGCATCATGCTGACGCCGGTTTCGAATCCGGACAGGCCGAGGACCAACAGCGGGAAGGCAATCACGGCAGGGCCGAAGATGTCCCCGATGCCGCCGCGTGCTGTCAGGTCCCCGGTCCAGGCGGCCAGGGCTGCGGGATCGCTGATGACCCTGGCCACCCCGGCGAGGATGACCACAGCGTTCAGGAGCAGAAAGACGGCCACCAGCGGAATGGCCACAACGACGGCTTCGCTGAAGCCGAGCAGGAACACGCCGCCCAGTATCAGCAGCAGGACCACGGTGATGAGCACGGCCTGTCCGTCGAGGAACTCGGGGAGGTAGGGGTTCTCCAGCATGTGCACGGTGGCATCTGCCGATGAGAGCGTGATGGTGATGATCCAGGATGTGGCCACGAATCCGAGCAGGATCAGGACGAACAGCTTCCCCCGCCAGAACGGCAGGAGGCGTTCCAGCATGGCCACTGACCCTTGTCCGTGGGGGCTTTCGCGGGCGACCCTCCGGTACATGGGCAGCATTCCCAGGAGAGTGAGGGCAACGATCAGGAGCGTAGCAAGCGGGGACAGAGCTCCGGCGGCGAGGGCTGCGATCGCCGGCAGGTAGGACAGCGTGGAGAAGTAGTCGACTCCGGTCAGGCACATGACCTTCCACCATGCCTGCGGCCGGGCGTGGTCTTCAGGGCTTTCCGGTCCTATGACCGGCTGGACCCGGTGTTTCAGCAGCCACCGCACCAGCCCGTTTTCGGTGCTGGTCTGCGGCCCGGGCCGTCTGACTTCTGCGGGAATGGTCTGGTGGCCTGTGTCGCTCATGTGCGTCTCCTCTGTTGCCGGGGGCGCAGCTGTTCCAAAACGTCCGACACCTCGGCGATTCAACCTAGTCCCCGGGCAGGGCGCAAATGCGTGTTTCGGCAATTTCTTTACGGTTTCTTAACGCCGGTAGTCGTGCGGGCAGGGCGGTCGGCACGGCCGGGGCGCATCCCTCTGACCGGTAGGCAGGGCGCTGCCCGGCTGGCAGCACAGCCGCGGCGCCGTTAAGGTTCCGCAAGGATTCAGGCCCTGCCGGAAGCAACCGGACCGGCCGGTGTTAGCGTCAGCAGTGATCGCGGTGGTCCGCATCGCGTGGAGAGGCACCGATGACAACGCTGAGCAGGCCCCCGGCGGACCCTTCGGCACCGCGCCCCGGGGCGAAGGCCAGGTTCAGGGGCTGGCTGCTGTTCGGGCTGCAGGACAGCAAGGGCATCCATCAGGGCCCGGGTGCCGTGAGCGACTCACAGCTGAAGAAACACTCGTGGTGGCAGGTGATGTGCCTGACGGGCGTGGACTATTTCTCCACGCTCGGATACCAGCCGGCCATTGCCGCACTGGCTGCGGGGGTCATCTCGCCGCTGGCAACGTTGGTGCTGGTGGCTGTCACGCTGTTCGGCGCCTTGCCCGTCTACCGGCGCGTTGCGGGGGAGAGCCACCGGGGCGAGGGGTCCATCGCGATGCTGGAGCGGTTGATGCCGCGCTGGGGCGGCAAGCTCCTGGTCCTGGTACTGCTCGGCTTCGCCGCCACGGACTTCATGATCACCATGACGCTGTCCGCCGCCGACGCGACCGCCCACGCAATCCAGAACCCGTTTGCTCCCGGCTGGCTCCAGGGACAGAACGTCCCGGTCACGATCTTCCTCCTTGCCCTGCTGGCTGCGGTCTTCCTGCGCGGATTCAAGGAAGCCATTGGCGTCGCCGTCGTCCTGGTCACCGTATACCTCGGCCTGAATGTGGTGCTAGTTGCCACCACCATCGGGGAGGCATTCGTCCATCCCGTTGCCGTTGCTGACTGGTGGCAGGCGCTGACGACGTCCCGTGGGAACCCGTTCATGGTGGTTGGCATCGCGCTGCTGGTCTTCCCCAAGCTCGCGCTGGGCCTGTCCGGCTTTGAAACCGGCGTGGCGGTGATGCCCCAGGTCAGTGGCGGCCCGGACGACACTGAGGATAACCCTGTAGGCCGCGTTGCCGGGACCCGACGGCTGCTGACCACCGCCGCCGTGATCATGAGTTCGTTCCTGGTCACCACCAGCTTCACCACGGTGATCCTGATCCCGGAGCAGGAATTCCAGCCGGGCGGCCAGGCCAACGGACGCGCGCTGGCGTTCCTCGCGCACGAATACCTGGGCCACGGGTTCGGCACCGCCTACGACGTCAGCACCATCGCCATCCTTTGGTTTGCCGGCGCGTCCGCGATGGCCGGCCTGTTGAACCTGGTGCCCCGCTACCTTCCCCGGTATGGCATGGCCCCGGGGTGGGCCAGAGCCGTGCGGCCACTGGTGCTGGTCTTCACCCTGATCGGATTCCTGGTCACCTGGTTGTTCGAGGCCGACGTCGACGCCCAGGGCGGCGCGTACGCCACCGGCGTACTGGTGCTGATGACCTCGGCAGCGGTTGCCGTGACACTCTCGGCCCGCCGCCGACAGCAAAGAAAACGCACCCTCGGGTTCGGGATCATCGCCGTGGTTTTTATCTACACGACGGTTGCGAACGTCTTTGAACGGCCCGAAGGCATCCGGATCGCCGGCTTCTTCATCGCGGGCATCATCGTGATATCCCTGCTCTCACGCATCCTGCGGTCCTTTGAACTCCACGCCACCCACGTCCACCTCGACCGTGAGGCACTCGAGTTCATGTCCAACACCCTGTCCGGCCCCATCGGCATCATCGCCCACGAGCCGCTCCGGCTGACCGCCGAAGCCTACCGGCACAAACTGACCTCTGCCATCGAGGTGAGCCACCTGCCTGTCGACTCTGAGGCGCTGTTCCTGGAAGTGATCGTGGACGATTCCTCCGACTTCGAAACGGAACTCGAGGTGCGCGGCGTGACCAGGCACGGCTACGCGATCCTGGAGGTCCATGCGCCGGTGGTCCCCAACACCATCGCCTCGGTCCTCCTGCACATCCGGGACGTGACCGGACTGATGCCGCACATCTACTTCCGCTGGACCGAGGGAAACCCTGTCATCAACCTGCTGAAGTTCCTCTTCCTGGGCGAGGGCGAAATCGCCCCGGTCACCCGTGAGGTTCTGCGGGAAGCAGAACCCGACGTCACGCGCCGTCCGTGGGTCCACGTCGGCTGACTATCTGCGCTGAGGCGCCCTGATCGCCCTGGCGCGCGGGCTTCCCTGCACTGTGGAGCGGGGATGGGCGGTTCAGGTCAAATGGTCGAAGTCTCCTCGCGCCCAAGCAGCGTGCCGTTGGGCGGAATCGTGGAGAACCGCCTTGGCTCCGGACGCGATTACATTATTGAAGTTGCCGTAGATCCTGTCGAACTTGAGCTCTCCGAGCTGCGCGGCGATTCGCAACGCCACCGCGCCGGATAGCGGCAAATGATTCGGGTAGCTGCGCATGAAGGCGATGGAGCGACGGTCCGGATTCGGGAACACGCTGTCGCCGGTGAGCAGAACTCCTCTGCCGGCCGCTCCGGCAGCCCAGTGCACCACTGCGCTGCCGGAGAAGTGCCCCCCGGTCTGGTGCAGTGTCAATCCTTCGGCGATGGTTTGACTGCCGGACCAGTATTCGATGATCGGATCATTGCGCCCCAGCCATCGCCGGTCTGCGTCCGCCACAAGGACAGGGACGCTGCCGAGCCGGTGCGACCATTCGACCTGCACTCCAAACATGTGCGGATGGCTAGCGGCGATCGCCAGGACCGGGCCTCGCTCGAGCACTGCGTTCACGGCGCTGTCATCGACATATCCGACCGGATCCCACAGCAGCGAACCCTTTGGTGTCACCACAAGCTGAGCGGTCTGGCCGATCCCGACTTTCGGCTCCGTCCTGATCCCGATAAGTCCCGGCTCGTTCTCCTTCAACAAGATCTGCTGGCTTTGCCGTGCCAGCGCGTCCAGTGTGAGCCACTTTTGTCCGTCCTCGGGCACGTACTGCCGCTCATCGGTGCAGATCGGGCAGAGTTCCGGGGTAGGTTCGTCGCGTTCGACGGCGCAGGTTGCGCAGATCAGCATGGTGGTCCCTTCCAAGCGTCTTGTGGCCCGCTTTCCCGCCTTCTTCACCTTCGGCCGCAGGCTGGCGTGCCCAGACTATGGCATGCCAAAGTCTCCTAGGAAGAGAGATCCTTGAGGTACCGAGCCAAGCTCGGTGGAGAGCCGATGCTTGCCGGGGATGTTTAGGGCAGACTGGTGGCGTGAACGGAATCCAGTGGGTGCTGCACGTCGATCTCGACCAGTTCATCGCGGCGGTCGAAGTGCTCCGGCGGCCGGAGCTTGCGGGCAAGCCGATCATTGTCGGCGGTCGGGGCGACCCCACGGAACGGGCTGTGGTGTCCACCGCATCCTACGAAGCCAGGGCGTTCGGTGTGGGTTCCGGAATGCCCCTACGCATTGCGGCCCGGAAAGTGCCCGACGCCGTGATCCTGCCCGTCGATCAGGAAGCTTACCTCGCGGCGTCTGAAACGGTAATGGCCACCCTGCGCGCGCAGCCCGGCGCCACCGTGCAGGTACTGGGTTGGGATGAAGCCTTTGTAGGCACTGAGACAGAGAATCCGGAAGCCTACGCCCGGCAGGTGCAGGCCGCTGTCCTGGAACGAACTCAGCTGCATTGCAGCGTGGGCATCGGCGACACCCTGGTCCGGGCCAAGGTCGCCACCGGTTTCGGCAAGCCGGCCGGCGTCTTCCGTCTCACTGCCGGGAACTGGCTCGACGTCATGGGCAGTCGGCCCACCAAGGACCTGTGGGGCGTCGGAACCAAAGTGTCCGGCCGGTTGGCGAAACTCGGCATCAACACAGTCGCCGAGCTCGCGGCGACCGACGCCCAGGACCTGGTCCCGGAGTTCGGCCCCAGGATGGGTCCCTGGTACGCGGAGCTCGGACGCGGCGACGGTGCAAGCGTTGTGGACGACACCCCGTGGGTTGCCCGTGGGCATAGCCGGGAGACCACCTTCCAGCGGGACCTGACCGAGCCCGCCCAGGTGGTCGACGCCGTGAGGGAGCTGGCAGCGCGTGTCCTTGAGGATGTTGTGGCCGAAGGACGGCCCGTCGTCGGGCTGACCCTGAAGGTTCGGTACGCACCGTTCTTCACGAAGACGCACGCGAAGAAGATTCCCGAGACATTCGATCGGAACGAAATCCTGGCGCGGGCCTTGGACCTCGCAGCCGGAATCGAAGCGGACCGTCCGATCCGACTCCTGGGCCTGCGGGCCGAAATGGCAATGCCCGACGATGCCCGAAAGGGACATACGCCGACGCGCGGCGGTTGGTGACGGCGTTTTATGGCAGTCCGTAGACCCTGCGGGCGTTGTCCCGCGCGACAAGCTCCACAACGCGGCGGGCATCGGCCTCCGACCACTCGTCATCGTCAATCCACCGGCCGAAGATGGATGTGATCGCGTTGCGCCACAGCCGCGCGCCGAGGTAGTGGAGTTCAGCCGGGCCGATGGCATCGGACGAGTAGAGGATTTTAGTGAACGGGGCGAGTTCGAAGGAGCGCGCGATGAGGCTCCGGCTTCGGACTCCGACGTGGTTCACCGCCAAGCCGACGTCGAGGTAGACGTTGTCAAAGGCCTGGGCGAGATAGCCGGCCTCACGCTCGAACGGGTAGCAGTGCAGGAGCAGGACGGGGACCTTGCTGGCCTCCACCGACCGGAGAAAGTCGAGCAGAAGCAAGGGGTTCGCCTGGTCAAGGTCCAGCTCCCGGTCCCCGAACCCGACGTGGAGCTGGAGTGGAAGCCCGAGTGAGATGGCGCAGTGCAGGCCGAAACGGATGAGGGTAAGGTCGTCAAGGCGCACCGCCCCACCGGAGTCGATCCGCTGCCGCCACAGCTTCGCGGACTCAGCTACCTCGCGGTCGGCCGGCCGGGTGAGGTCGTGCTTGAAGCCGGCCCGATAGGCAAGAACCGACTTCGCCCCCACGACAATTTGAGGATGGTTGGCCAGCAGCCCGGTGAACGCGTCCACGTAGCCGCCCGGATCATGGTCCGATTGGATCAGGGTTTCGGCGAGGGTTTCCAGGCGAACGATCTCGTGGACCGTGGCCCCGGTAATTTCCGCCATTCCGGGTGGATCGAGCATGGCACCGGTCTTGAAGCCGGCATCGATTAGCCAGTGACTGACTCCGGCTGTCCGAGTCATCCGTCGGCTGATTTCCAGTTCGCCGAGTTCGCTGCGGCGGCGCCAGTAGAGCTCCGCCGTGACGTGCCGGGGCAGGTCGATGATCTCGGCGCACCAGCGGCGGAGGGCGAAACCCAGCTGGGAGTCGTAGGCCGCCGACGGTTCTGCGAGGAGTTCGCTGTTGCCCTCGTTTAACGAATTCTGAAAGCGTGCTTCGTCGCCGTCGACTGCATACGCGCCGTGCACGTGATGGTCGATGAGCCGCACGGCTTCGACAAATCCGGCGAACGACTCCGCCATCAGATCGACCAGGCCAGGCGGAAGAGGGCCGCGAGTTCCTTGGGGTCCCTGGCCCCGTGCGTCTCCTGCTCATGGCGCCGCACCGCAACGGTGGCGTCGACCACCTCGTTGCCCAGCAGCCTACGGGCGTACGCGGAGTTGTCCAGGGCCGTGATGATGGCCGCCGGTGAGTCCGAGACGGTGCCGATCCCTGCGGCCTCCCTTTCGGCCGCGGTGAGGCGGCTTGGGTCGCCGGCGACTTCATCGGGCAGGCGGCTTCCAATGGCAATGCCCTCGAGTGCGAGGGCCAGGATGGCGGCGGATGCCAGGTACACGTTGGCGGACGGGTCAATGACCTTGACTTCGACGCTCGCCCCGTAGGGGTTGCCCGCACCGCCTTCGACGAAACGGACGGATGCTTCACGGTTTTCCAGGCCCCAACACAAGAAGGCGCCCGACCATGCTCCGGGCGCCAGCCTGATGCCGGACAGGATCGAACCGGTGAGCACTCCCTGCACCTCGGGAAGCCCTTGGATGATTCCGCCGATCGCGGCCCCGCCCTCCTCGGTGATGCCATGCGGACCGGCACCGCCGCTGAAGAGGGGCGCCCCGCCACGGGAGAAGGAGAAGTGCTGGTGGGCGCCATTGCCGACCGAGCCGGGGAAGGGCGCGGGAGAGAAGGAGGCCTGCAGCTTGTGCGCACGGGCCACCCGACCGACAATGATCTTTGCCAGCACCACAGTGTCCGCTGCTTCGAGCGGCTCCCCCGGCGCAAGGGAGATCTCAAACTGGTTGCGGCCGTATTCAGCGTGAAGCTGTTCAACCTGAACACCCGAATCGTCCATGGCGGCCAGCAACTCGGCCAGGAATTGCTCCCGGTCAAGCAAACCGGTCAGCCCATACGGAGCCCAGGGGGCGTCGTCGAGCGCCGTCCCGTCGGCGGCCACGAGAACGAACTCCAGCTCGTGGCCCACCACTGCCCGATAGCCGGCGTTCGCGGCCCGCTCCTGGACGCGGGCCAGCGTGCCACGCGTACAGGCCGGATCCCGGCTCCCGTCCTGAAGGAACATGTCCGCGGGCGCCCACGCCAGGCCTCCGCCGAGACTGCGCACCCCGTTGGGATCGATCCTCAGGCGCAGGTCGCCAACGGCGCTGATGCTGTCCGTGAAGGCGATTCCGCCGTCGATGCAGAACACATGCCAGACCGGAGCGGCACCCATGCCGGCCCGGTGGAACGAGCCAAGCCGGGCCACCGGGACACTCTTGGCAAGCGTGATTCCGGCGGCATTCACCACTGATCCGATGACCAGTCGGACGCCGGCCTCTTGGAGTCGGCCCGCTGCCTGATCCAGGCCGGACGCGTCGAGAGCAGGGAAACCCGAACCATCGCTCATACGGATATTCTGCACCTTCGTCGACACCGCTGCAGGTTCCTCGACGACGCGTCGTCGTTGTGGTTTCTAGCCCGCCAACCCGCCGCTCTCAGGATTTGTCGGTCGGCGTGAAGGTCCAGGTTCCTGCGTGGACCCGGAAGTCACGCGACGCAGGTCTGTCGATCGAAGCCGTGCTGGAACGCACGACGGCGGGTCCCGCCGTCGGCCCCTGGATTCCGTAGGTGCCGGCGGGGAGCCGGACGGTCGCCGTGACGCCGGCGGGTACCGTGCATTCTTGCTGGGTTCCCGCGGCGGTCCGCCGCCACGCGGCGTTGATGGTGCCGTTGGGTAGGGGGAGCCTTCCCTTGGCGTGCTCGAGCCTGCAGTCCGGCGGTTCGATCAGCAGCTCGCTGCCGCCGGGAACAGTCACGCGCACGCCGAGCAGGGACTCCAGGATTTCCTTGACTACAGAGGCGGACCAGGCGTGGGACTGGCTGTAGTCGGTGCCGTCCTCCAGTTCCCAGGCTTCCCAGGTGAAGCTGGCGCCTTGGTCGAGGAGCCGCGCCCAGCCGGGCTGGCCTGGGTTGGTGAGCAGGTCAAGGGCGGCGTCCGTGAGGCCTTCGGACAGCAGGGCCCGCACCAGCCGGTGCACGGTCATGGGTCCCTGGCGCATGCCCTGGCCGGCGATCCTGTGCGCATCGGCACCAGCGTGCGCAGGATCGGTGATCCCGAGGGACAGCGGGAAGGACGTTGCGTGCTGGGAGGCGTGGGCACTGGGTGTTCCGTCGGCGTGCAGTCCGTCCACCATCACGCCATCCACGCGCAGGCGGATGCGGATGGTTTCCGCGAGGGCAGTGGCATGGCCGGCGTACCGCACGGCTGCGTCCTCCTGGCCGGCGACGCTGCAAAGCCGCGCCGTGGATATGAGGGCCGAGTAGGCCTGGGCGTTGACGGTGGTCTTGACAGCGCACTGCATGTCGTAGCCGAAGCGGCCGGGGGCGGGCCAGTCCACGATGCCGTGGAGGTACGGGCCGGAGCCGCCGCCGAGTTCGGTGACCAGACCCGCCGTCGGGCCTTCCGTCGCGAGATACCGCAGCGCGTAGTCGGCGGTGTTCCGGAGGTGCGGGAGCAGTTCCGTCACGAGCGCGAGGTCTCCGGTCCGCAGGTGGTATTCCTCGGCCCATTCCGGCATCATGAGCGAGAAATCGGGGATGTCCCTTTTCCCGTCGCCGTTGGGGTAGACCGCGTTGTACCGCCCCCGGTCCTCGCCGGCGGTCCAGTAGCGCGCCGCCGACCAGCCGAACTCCCGCAGGGCCTGAGCCGTGTAGGCGTGCTCGCCAAACAGGGCCATGGTGGCGTAGGAGATGTTGACGGCGTCGGCCAAAAACTGGCCTTTCTCCCGCGTGGGCGTATCCACGAACTGCTCCTGGACCCCGTACAGTGCCGAATCGCGCAGCAGCCCGAACACGGCATCCAATGTGGGGTCCGAGCTGCTGAAGCTCCCCTCCTGCGGGTGCCGGCCATGGACGACGACGGCGCCCACCCGGGACAGGTCCGACGCCTCCACGCCGGGCACTTCCAAGTACCGGAAGCCCAGGTGCACGCTGGCGCGGAACTGCTGCGGGCCCTCGGCTTGGGTATAGGGGAAGGACATGTCGGTGTTCTGGCTGGCCGTTTTAGCCCTGTCCACCCTGCCGTCCGCGTCCAGGGAGTAGCCGGCCCTGATCGTCACGGTCCGCCCGGCCACGCCGGCGCGGAAGTCCAGTTCCGGGCGCGCCGGGATGACCCGGCCGAAGTCCGCCACCAGCGTTCCGTCGGCCGCCTTCACGAAGGCCTCCGGGGCAACAAAAGTCCCGGACAGGAAAGTGCGCCGGGGGTGCAGCGCCGGAAATTCCGGGACAGGGTGGGGGCCGTAGCTCAGGGCCGGCGGCCCGTCCTGGCAGGCCTCGAGGGCTGCCGCGGCCTGGCCGTCGAGGTGCTCGACGGGATCGCCTTCGTCGTTCCGGTAGCCCGCCTGGCGATATGGGGCCTCGGTGGCTGTCCAGTCCGGGCCGGAGCTAAAGATCTCGCGGCGGTCGTCGGTGTAATCAACGCTGAGGCGGACCAGTAGGCCGGGAAGGCTGGCGGCCCTGCCCTGGCCGGGGCCGTACCAGTGCAGGAGGGCCGTGAGCGAAACCTCCGCGGGCTGCTGCTGGACGGGCTCTGTCGCTTGGCCGGGCCGCGAAGGTGAGTCTTCCGGTGTGCGGGCTGCGAGGAGCGCGGTGACGTCGGCGGCGTCGTAATATCCCTCGCCGGGGTAGCTGAAGGAGGTGGTGCGGAGGCAGGAGGTGCCATTCACGGCAAGCTGGGCGTGATGGCTGGCTGCGGCGAAAAGACGCGCACGGGCAACCGAACCGGTGAGCCGGATAGTGGTGCGGAAGAGCGTCCATTCATCGGGCTGCCGGTGAGCCGTGGTGCACGCCCAGTGGCTCAGGACGGCACGGGCTTCCTCCGGTCCGTCGTCGAACCTGTGGTCCAGGAGCACCATGCAGCTGATGGCATCCGCGGTGCGTGTGGGAGCAGCGTCAGGTGTTAGCCTGGCTGCGGTGACGCGCAAGGTGGCGTACTCGGCCTGGCTGCGGGGTCCCTGGTGGAGTGCCAGCGATCCCTCCATTCCGGCAGGGGAGGGTTCAGCTACGGTAAGCAGCTCAACGCCGTCGAGGCTAACGCTGATGCTGACGCCGTCGTCGGTGACCGTAAGGTCCTGCCACGTGCCCGGGAGCAGGTCCTTGCCGGGCAGTCGCTCCTGGCTGGCCACGGCGTCGCGTTCCAGCTGCGCGCTGGCCAGGACTTCGGTGTCGGGAGTAGCAGGGGCGGGGATTTCCCAGGCCGGGGCACGGCGGAGCACAACGCTGCCCGCCGTGTTCAGTTCCAGCAATAGTCCTGTGCCTGGGCCGCTGCTGCGGAGAAGCAGGCCGGCCCACCCCATCACCGGCCGGAGTCGAGCCGCCAGAGTGAACTGCCGGACGGGCCTGCAAGGGACGGGAAGGTACGGCGAGCCCGCAACACGAAGGGCACCGTTCAGGACGTCCAGCGGAGCCCGACCGCCTGCCGCCCCGTGGATCCAGTGGGCGCCCCACCCGCTGTCCGAAAGTCCGGTACTGAGAACCGCCGCGTCGGACCAGGGGCCGGGGTTCCCGGCGGCGTCACTCACGCGTACACGCCAGCTGTAATCCGCGTCCTGGGCCAGGCCAGGTCCACCGTAGGGGATCCCGGATTGGCGCGACGACGGGACGGGCCCGGAATACCAGACCTCGGCGCCTGCCGCGTCCTCGACGGCGATGTCGTAGCCTGTCTGCCGGGCAACGGCGGGCCCGGCGCCCTCCGGCTGGCTCAGTTGCCAGCCAAACACCGGATACCGCGACGCCGTGAGGCAGGGCGAGAGCCCGTCGGTCAGCAGGCCGGCAGCCTGGAGTTCGCCCTGGCACGTAATGGGAGGGATTGCTTCGGTGGGGGAGAGGCCCATCAGGTAGCGGTTCCGTACGATGGGCGAACCGGCTCGGCGGCGGTGCCCGATGGTGTTCTCAATGGATCTCCGTTCCTGCCCGCTACTACCATGAGCGCCGTGGATCCGCGGCAATCCAGAAAACGCTTTCTGCGATCCAAGTCTGGACCATGAGTGAGGGCGAGTCAAGGAATGTAACGATTCAAAGAAGCCGCCGCAGGCGTCCATCAGCTTCCTTAGGGTTTGCGCGGCCCGGGCCCGGGCACGAACAAATCATGCGGCGGAAACTTTCGTGCAACCTTGAACGTGCACTCTGTGAGAGCGGAACGCTTCGGAAAGGATGCGACTCATGACCATGAGTGAAGAAACTGTTGTGGGCACCTGCCATGAACTCGCTGCCGGGGATTTCATCGTCGCCCGGCACAAGGGTGCCCTCGTTCACCGCGGATGCGTGACCGAGCGGGTCCCGGACCACGGCCTGTTCTGGATCCTGGACGAGCTGACCGGCGGGCGGCGTTTGCTGGACATGGCCGACCTTGAGATCGCCCTCGTATGCAGCGGCATCACCGCACCGAAGGCCCCGGACACTGAATCGGCCGCCGCCTGACGAAGGCAGGGTTCTATGAGCTCGGCACGTTTAGTGAGGGCCTCCCGCGGTTTTTGGACCAGAGGCTCACTTTGATGCACCACCGGCGACGTCGGCCTGGTCCGGTCTCCTAGGGGATTTCCTGGTGCCGCGTTGGCGTCCCGATGGTCTGCGTTGATGCTGGCGGAGAGCGAGCAGCGGAAACAGGAGTACCGAGAGCATTCCTGCTCCAACGAGTGCCGATGCGATTCCGCCTGAGATCAGCCCCTCGTCCCGCCCGATGCCTGTCACCGCTACGATAATCGGCAATCCCGTTGCCCCAAACAGCATGACGGCCCGCTTATTGGCTGGGCTGGAGTTGGGGGGAGCCGCGAGCAACGACGGCAGGCCACGGATGATCAGCAGGAGGAGCAGGAACAGCGGTACCAGCCCGAGAGCGGCCGGGCTTGCAGTGAGGGCGCGTAGGTCGAAGTCTATTCCGGTGTCGATAAAGAAGATCGGCACCAGGAACCCGAACGCGATGGCGTCGATTTTTGTCTCGATGACCTTCCGGTCCTGTTCGGGAGCGCGCGCGATGGCAACCTTCCAGAGGACTCCGGCGGCAAATGCACCCAGCAGCATGTCGAGTCCCAGAACCATGCTCAGCACAACGAGCACGCTGAGGATAAACATGATGGACCGGACGGCGAACTGGCCGCTGGTGTGGAGGGTCCTGGTGACCTGGGAGTGGAGCAGTGAGTGCCGTGCGCGGGAGGCGAGATAAATCGCCAGGCCGGTCAGGAGAACAAACCCGAGAAGTACTGCTGTTGCCGGTCCCAACTGCCTGCCACTAAAGAACAGTGAGATCGCAACCAGAGGACCAAACTCACCGGCCGCACCCAGTGCGGTGACCGCGATGCCGATCGGGGATTTCGATTCGCCGGCGTCGCGAAGGATAGGCAGCAGCGCGCCCAAAGCTGTGGAGCACAATGCGACGCCGATGATCACGGCAGCCTCCGGTGTGGGGGCCAGGAGGAGGCCAGCACCAATGCCTGCCGCCAAGGAGATTACCCAGCCAGCAGACGCACGGTTGGCGGGCCGGCCGCGGATCAGGGCGAAATCAATCTCGTTGCCGGCAACGAAGAAGAGCATGGCCAGCCCGAATTCGGCCAGCGTATCCGTGAACTCGGTGGACTGTATCCACCCCAACAGGCTGGGGCCGAGCAGGATTCCGAGGACAATCTCGAACACCACGATCGGCACCTTAACCACACGGTCAAGAAAGCGGGCCGCAAGGGGCGCAGCGACAGCCAGCAAGGCGATCAGAACCAATGAAGTGGACAACCCTTGCATCAGCGGTACCTCCGGCACCTCGGCTGCTTCCTAGGAAAAGTATTCCAAAGCTACCGCCACCGTAGGCGGTGGCGCCATAACAGCCAACCGCCAAATGCCCCAGCAGGACCACTCAGCATCGGAACTGGTACCCCAGGCTGGATCACCCCCGGGACCGTACTGTTGTCGCTCTCGGCACATACGTGGGGTGAGACCCGCGTATATTGGCTTCGGGCTAATTATGAGACTGGGGGACAGATGCGGCTTCGTTCATGGGTGCGCGCCAAACAACGGGCACTGGCAGCGGCAACAACGTTTTCCGCAGTTGGACTGCTTGTTGCAACGGCAGTTATCCACCCGGGGTTCACCAGCACGCATGTAGACCTGAACGACGGCGGTGTGTGGGTGACCAATTCCGGCAAGAACCTTGTGGGCCACCTGAACTTCCAGTCGAAAACCCTGGACGGCGGCCTCATGGCAGCCAGTGGCGACTTCGATGTCCTCCAGCACAGCAGCAGTGTGCTCGTCTCGGACCGCGGCAATGCCTCCTTGGGCAGGGTCAAGGTCTCCAGCGTCACTCTCGAACAACCCCAGCAGCTTCCGGGAACCCCGGTCCCGGCCTTCGGGGTAAAAGCGGTTGCCCTGGCTGATCCGAGCTCGGGCCGTCTCTGGGTGACGCAGAGCAACATGCTGGGTTCCATCGACTACGACACCCAGGAACCCGTGGTTACCGACGCCCAGGGAATCGTCGCGACAGTCGGAACTGACGACGTCGTCCACGCCGCGGATCCCGCACGCGGGGAGGTGACCTCCCTCAGGGTGAATGCAACCGGTGGAGTGGACTCCCGGGACTCCGTCCAATACGGGGCCATCCGCGACGTCGAGGACCTGCAGATCGCCGCAGTGGGGGACAAGCCAGTCCTATTCGACCCCGGGAACGGAACACTCCACCTTCCCGGCGGCCGCCAGGCGCAGTTGCCCGACGCCAAGGACGCAAAACTGCAGCAAAGCGGGCCCTCCGCCGGCTTCGTCGCCGTCGCCACGAAGACGGGCCTCATCAAGCAGCCTCTGGACGGCTCGGCCGCAACCATTGTCGAACTCGGAACCTCCGGAACCCCTGCCACTCCGGTCCACGTCAACGATTGCGTCTATGCGGCCTGGTCCGGCGCAGGCAAATACCTCCGCGAATGCACGAACCCCGCCAATAGCAGCAGGGCCGACATCCCGGGCGCAAGTGCCCGGTCCAACCTCGTCTTCCGGGTAAACCGGGACCTCGTGGTCCTCAACGATGTCACCACGGGCAACATCTGGCTGGTCACCGAGAACATGAGGCTTGTAGCCAACTGGGACGACATCATTCCGCCGCCGGACAAGACCGAGGACCAGGACGAACCGGCGGCTGATGACAACCCGGTGAATACCCTCCCGGACCGCACCAAAGAGAACCGGCCGCCCTCCGCTGTTGACGACCAGTTCGGAGTCCGCCCCGGCCGGACCACCCTCCTGCCGGTGCTGGACAACGACTCCGACCCCGACGGCGACGTCCTCACCGCGCAGGTCCAAGGCGACAACCCCGCCGTCGGAACCGTGCAGGCTGTATACAACGGAACCGGTCTGCAAGTGAAGGTTCCGGCCGATGCCACCGGAACGTCGCAGTTCCAATACCAAGCCAGTGACGGCCGTGGCGGGACCGCCGGCGCCAAGGTGACCTTAACCGTCAAGGACCCTGCCAGCAACGAGGCGCCGAAGCAAAAAAGGGTGCCCACGATCATTCTGGAACAGGGCAAGAGCATCTCCCAGAACGTCCTCACCGACTGGATGGACCCCGACGGCGACGACCTGCTGCTGCTGGGTGCCCGCGCCACTAGCGACGGCGACCAGGTGCGGACCCGGGCCGACGGCCTCCTGACGTTCCAGGACGTGGGGGCAAGCCTGGGCAAGAAGGACGTGGCAGTCACTGTCTCCGACGGCCGTGACCAGTCCGAGGGCACGGTGGTTGTGGACGTCCGCGCCAAGGGCAACCTTCCGCCGAAGGCCAACGCAGACCACGTTTCGGGCGTCGCGGGGCAGGACATCCTGGTCTCTCCGTTGAAAAATGACACGGATCCGACCGGAGAAGGACTCCGGCTGACCCGCGTGGCAGGACCTCCGGAACAGGCCATCACCCCTGATTACCAGGCCGGGACATTCACCTTCCGTGCGACAAACCCTGGAACGTACTACGTGACGTACCTGGTAACGAACGGACCGGACAGCTCTGAAGGGCTCGTCAGGATCGACGTCAACGCCGCCGGAGGAGAGGGCGAGCCGGTGGCCGTCGCGGATCTGGCGCTGCTGCCGGTGGGCGGCGAAGTGCTGCTGGACGCTCTTGCCAACGACTCCGACCCGGCCGGCGGCGTCCTCGTCATCCAATCCGTGGGCCTGCCCGGGAACTCAGCGGTCTCGGTTGCCGTCCTGGACCACCACATCCTGCGCATCACCGATGTCCGCGGCCTCAGCGCGCCCACCAGCCTGACCTACACAGTGTCCAACGGCGTTGCCTCCGCCACCGGCGAAGTCACCATCCTGCCCATTCCGGCGCCCGCCAAACTGGTCCCGCCCGTGGCGGCCCCGGATGAAATCACCGTCCGGGCGAACGACGTCTCCACCATCGCAGTCCTCGCCAATGACTCCCACCCCAATGGCGCCAAGCTTCAGCTCAAGCCGGTCCTCGTGCAGGGAATCGACCCCGCCCAGGGCCTCCTAGCCGTATCCGGGGACGTGCTGCGATTCAAGGCAGGCGGAGCAGGCGGAACGGTACACGCCATCTACGCAGTCACCGGCCCGGACGGGCAGGAAGACTCGGCGCAGGTCACCATCCACATTCGGGGAGAGGGCACGAACTCCAGGCCGCTTCCCCAGCATGTCACCGGTCGGGTCGTTGCCGGCAACACGACGAGGATCGCCATTCCCTTGGACGGCATTGATCCCGACGGCGACTCGGTCACCTTGGTGGGACTGGAGCAGGCGCCGCGCAAGGGAACAGCGGTGGTGGGCGCCAGCTACGTGGAATACACGGCGCCGACGAACGCCTCCGGGCAAGACAGCTTCTCCTATGTTGTTGAGGACCGGTACGGGGCACGATCCACAGCGCTGGTGGCGGTAGGCATCGCTCCCGCGCCTGGATCCAACCAGAGTCCGACGGCCGTTGAGGACAGCATCACCGTTCTCCCGGGCCGCCACGTCGCAGTGGACGTGCTCGCCAATGACTCTGATCCCGACGGCGACAACGTCACCCTCGCAGCCAACCGGCTGGAAGCTGCCGCGGAATTGAAGGCCGACGTCATCGACGGACGGGTGCAGCTCACTGCCCCGTCGCCTGCGGGCACCTCCGCGACGGCGATCGTCAGGTACGAGATCAGCGATGGCCGGGGCGGCACCGCCGTCGGCACCCTTAAGGTCCAGGTGCGCAGCGATGCCGCCGCCCTGGCGCCCATCGCACGGGACGACCGCGTGACGTTCGCCGAGACCCTGGGCAAGACCGTCATCGAAGTTCCCATTCTGAAGAACGACGAAGACCCGGACGGGGTGGCAAGTGAACTGCGGATAACCTTCCCGGAGGGCGCGCCTACGGCCGGCATCTCAGCCCCGGGCAAAGTTTCCGTGCGGCTCGCGGACCAGCCGCAAATCATCGCGTACACCGTCACGGACATCGATAATCTCAGTTCGACGGCGTTCATCCTGGTTCCCGGCCTCGAAGGGCAGGCACCCGCGCTGCGGAGCACTGCCCCGCTGGAAGTCCTCAGCGGCCGGCAGCTGACCCTGAACCTCCAGGACCTGGTGGTTGTCCGGCCCGGCAAGAGTCCACGCATCACCCAAGACTCGAAGGTACAGGCTGTCGCTTCCAACGGAGCGCCGCTGGTGAAGGACGCCACCACCATCGTGTTCACCTCTGCGGACGACTACACCGGCCCGGCGGCTGTTTCCCTCGAGGTCACCGACGGCGCCAGCGTCGACGACCCTGACGGGCGCACGTCGGTACTCACGATCGGCATCACGGTCCTGCCCGACCCCACCCGCAACCATCCTCCAACGTTCCCCTCGAGCATCCTTGAGGCAGCAGTCGGCGAGGACTCCAGCCTGGAGCTGCGCGACGTTGCCTCCGACATCGACGACGGAGACAAGGACAAGCTCACGTTCGCGCTGCAAGGCACGCCGCCTGCCGGGATCAAGGCCGCCCTGGACGGCAGCCTCTTCAAGGCCACCGTCGATGGCGCAGCCAAGGGCAGCACACTCTCGGTCCCGGTCACCGTCTCGGACGGGCGCAGCGCCCCTGTTGCGAGTGCCGTGAACGTCCGGGTGGTTGCGTCCAAACGTCCTCTGGCGTCGGCCAACGACGACGTCATCGCCGGTGCCCGGGCCGGACAGTCCCAGCGGGTACAGGTGCTGGACAACGACATCAACCCGTTCCCGGAGGCACCGCTGAAAATCCTCAGCGCCGCCGTCGAAACCGGAACCGGTACGGCCACTGTGGACAGTGAGGCAGTCACTGTCACGCCCGCAGAGAAGTTCGTGGGCACCATGGTGGTCCGCTACCGGGTCCAGGACAAGACCCAGGACGCCGAACGCGAAATCGACGGCCGCATCCGGCTCACGGTCAAGGACAAACCGGATGCTCCGTCGACGCCGACGGTCGGCGAGGTGCGTGACCGCACCGTTGTCCTCAACTGGTCGCCTCCCGCCAACAACGGTGCAGCGATCACGGGGTACAAGGTCAGCGGCAGCGGAGGGTTCTCCCAGCAGTGCCCCGCCACCACCTGCACCCTCACGGGCCTGACCAACAATGTCGAATACACCTTCACGGTGGTGGCCACGAATGAAGTGGGCGACTCCGCGCCGTCTCCTGCTTCCGCGCCTGCCCGCCCGGATGCCAAGCCGGACACCCCGGCAGCTCCGACGCTCGTTTTTGGCGATCGGTCCCTCACTGTGAACTGGGTTCCGCCAAACAGCCCCGGCTCACCGGTGGAAAGCTACAACCTGGAGATCTCACCGGCGCCACCCGCCGGAAACATCCGGGCAAGCAACCTCACAGGCACGTCCTACCACTGGTCGGGCCTGGAGAACGGGACGCCCTACCAAGTCAGGATCCAAGCCTCCAACAAGGCGCCGGACCCCTCGGAATGGAGCCCCTATTCAGAGACGGTCATCCCTGCCGGTGTACCCGGCGCCCCGGGCAAACCGACGGTCACCCGTTCCACCTCGGGCGGCTCGGAATCGATCATGGTGGTGTCATGGGCTCCCGCGGCGGACAACGGAGCCTCCATCGACACGTACACCGTGAATGCCTTTCAGGGAGGAACCAGCGTTGCAAGCAGAACGGTGTCCGGCAGCCAGTTGAGCGTGCCCGTGACAGTCAGCAACTCCACCAGCGATTACTCCTTCACGGTGGTGGCCAAGAACAAGGCCGGCACTTCGGCGGCCAGTCCGCCGTCGGACCCCCGCCGCGCATTCGGCACTCCCGGTGCCGTTCCCAGTGTCCGTGCCGATCCGCTCGACAACGCGGTGCAGCTTTCCTTTGGGGCGGCCGCCGGCAACGGCGCAACCCCGAGCTACCAGTACCAGGTCAACGGAAGCGCCTTCCAAACCGTGCCCTCGGACAGGGTCATCCGCACAGGCGTGCCCAATAACGGCAACTACACCATTGGCGTGCGGGCCGTGAACAGCATGGATGGCGCAACCTACGAAGGCCCGGTCACCAACTCCAATGCGGTGGCTCCGTACGGCCAGCCGCACGCCGCGAGCATCAACCCCGTTACTGTCACCACGACGGTGAGGTTCGATGTCGGCGCCGTGGTCAACAACGGACGCCAGGTCGTGGCGCTGGAATACCAGTCGTCCGACGGGAAGTCGGGCTCGCTGGGCGCCGGGGGAGGATCCGTCACCACGGGGAACGGGTACGACCAGTCCATCTCCATCACAGTCACCGTCGTAGACGACCTCGGACAGCGCACGGCTGTGTCGGCGACCGGAAGCACGGCTCCCGCGAAGTACCTCACGGTGGACAACGGTTCAGCCAGCCCCGGCACCTGTGAATGGCCCACAAACGGCACTTCAGCTTCAGACACGCCAGCGAACTGCGCCGCCGGAGGCGGAACGTTCGTGGCCCAGGGCTCCCGGGTGCAGGTCCAATGCGTGACCACCGGTGCCTCGTACACCATCTACGACGGAACCACCGGCCAGCCCACGGGGGCCACCAGCAATGTTTGGTACAAGGTGATCAACAACCTCTGGATCCGCCCGACCGACGGACCCGTGGATTCGGGGGTCCCCGCCTGCTGATGCAGCTTCCGGACCGCGATGGCGTCGCCCGGCAGCTCAGTGGCCGGCGTGCATCCGATCGCGTGCGCAATTCACAACGGCGGACAAGTCGAGCCCGTAGGTCGGCCCTTCCCCGGAACCGTACTCCTCGAGGCGGGACGCGCCGCGTTCGAAAAGCCGGAGCGCGCCAACGCTGTTACCCCGGGCGGCGTGGGTCAGCCCGACGCAGATTTGGGCGAGTCCTTGCCAGAGGTTGCGTTCTTCGGCTGGCCCGGCTTTCCAGCGGGCCTCGAGTACCTCATGGGCGGCGAAGGCCCGGCCGGCTTCCACCAGGCTCCGGGCTGAGACCAAAGTCTGCGCCGGAGGCAGCGGCTCTTCCGAGACCGGTTCGACGCCGGCGCTTCCGTAGGGCAGCGGCCGCCCCAGCGCGTCACGCGGCCGGGCCTGTCGCGGACGCCTTGAAGCGTCCCGATCCCTGTCACCGGTCATTGCAGTTTCCGCCCTGAGCTTCCCTGGACTTTACGAACCTTCATACGCCCATGCTACGACCCGGCCCACTGGAGGTCTCCGACCCCGCCGGATCAAGGACACCTGCTGCTCCGAAGTCGAAGGAGATGTTTAGGCATGGGATGCCATGAAGGCACTGACGGCGGCCTGGGCTTCTTCGCCTGCCGGTCCCTGCCAGAACAGGTGGCTGGGCGCCTACAGCTCGACGAGCACGGCACCGGGGATGGTGTCCGCATAGTCCTCAGCGTGGGCGAAAGCGACACCGGCATCCTGGCGTGAGCCGGTCACCAAAGTCGGACGGCTGGTCCGGGTTTGGACCAGCCGTCGGTAAGGGGCACGATCGGGTCGGGCCTGGTGCAGATCGTGTGAAGGGCCTGCATGCCACCGAAGGAGGCTTGTCCCCGGGCCGGTACATGACTTAAACAGGTCCAACCCTAAGGTGCTCGTCTCGAGCCCCACCATGGGAGCGACGGTCAACGCATTCTTTTCACCAGAATCTAGCTTCCGGGATCCCTTGGTTCAGCGACATGGGTTGTCTCTCCCTCCCGGGCTGCGAGGCCGCGCACGATCGCCTGCAGTTCTGTACGCAGTGTGTCGGTGTCGACGTCCGCGTTTGCCAGGACTGAGCGCTCCAGGTCGCGTGCGTCTTCGCGTGCCGAAGTGCCGGCGGCGGTGATGGACACGACCTGGCTGCGGCGGTCGGACTGGCTGCGCTGGCGAACGACATACCCGTACGCCTCCAGGCGCATGAGGGTCTTGCCGATAGTTTGGGCCTGCACCCGGACGATCTGCGCAAGTGAGGCCTGGGTCATGGGGCCGCTAGCCGCCAAGACGTCCAGCGCGATCACCCCGGCATGGGTCAACCCGATATCGCCCAGCTTCTCGTTCCACGCGTGCTCGACGAGCCGCGCGGCGGTCGACAACAGGCGGCCTGTGGGCCAGATTCTGATATCAGGCATAGGCGCAGTATAGAACCCGGCGGGTCTGTATGGGGGTGCCTTTCGTGTGGTGCAGCCAAAGTGGACATGAGAAGCCCCGTCGATGGGGGACCGGCGGGGCTCCGATGAACATTCCGTGAACACACTGGCGGGGAACGCGGGGGTAGGAGCCCGCAAATTTCCCCTGCCTGCACCGCATATCTGCAACGCGGCTAGGTCCGCCATGCGATTGGCCGCCTGGGATGGGTAACCCTTCGGCCTGCATCGGAGGTCTCTGCGGCAAAAGCTTTCGTGGACCTGGGAAGTTGGTCATTTGCCCGTGGTTTCGTGGGCCACACTTAGCACGTGCGTACTTTTGGTGTTGAGGAAGAATTTTTGATTGTTGATCCCCGCGATGGCGGTCCGCTGCCGATAGCAGGCGAGGTCCTACGCCTTCATGATTCGGGCCGTGCGGCCGAGGCTCCTCCCTCGTACCCGATGCTGGCTGTTGAGCTCCAGCAGGAACAACTCGAAGTAATCACGGGACCGCACAGTCGCCTGGGCGGGCTGGTCGCCGAAATACGCGCCGGACGCTCCTACGCAGACGCGCTGGCACGAAAAGCAGGCGCGAGGATCTCTGCCCTTGCCACGTCCCCGCTGCCGGTAACGCCCCGGTATACCCGCAACGACCGGTACGACGCCCTTCTGGCAAAGTTTGCGCTGACGGCACGGGAGCAGCTGACGTGCGGATACCACGTCCATGTTTCCGTCGGATCGGACGAGGAAGGCGTCGCCGTCCTGGACCGGATCCGGTCCTGGCTCCCGTCGCTCATCGCATTGAGTTCGAATTCCCCGTTCTGGAACGGCACCGACAGTGGTTACGCCAGTTTCCGCACGCAGGCCTGGAATCGGTGGTCCACGGCCGGTCCGACCGATGTGTTCGGCTCGGCAGATGCCTACCACTCGCTGGTGGAGCGTCTGTCGGGCACCGGAGTCGTCGCCAGCCCGGATTTTGACGCCAGGCTGTCTGCCCGATACCCAACTGTGGAGATCCGTGTGTCCGATGTGTGCCTTGATGTCCGGGACGCCGCCCTTATCGCGGCTCTGGTACGGGCATTGGTGGAGACCGCGGCCAGGGAATGGGAGGCCGGACAGCCGGCGGACACGGTTCCTACGGCGATCCTGCGACAGGGGGCCTGGCTGGCAAGCCGGTTCGGTATCGACGGGAACCTGCTCCATCCACTCGCGCACAAGCCAGACACCGCCAGAAACGTTGTTGATGCACTTTTTGACCACGTCCGGGACGCCCTCGACGCGACCGGGGACACTGCCTACGTTGAGGAGTCCCTGCACCGACTCCTCAATCAGGGCACCGGCGCCACGCGGCAGCGGGAGGCGTACAGACGCAGCGGCAGCCTCGCAGATGTGGTTGCCCACGCCACTGGCGTCACCCACGATGAAACCGACAATCAGCACGTCCGCGGGGAACGGTTCTTCAGAGACGCAGAGAACGCCGACCGACGTTCCGACCTGGTGGCCCTCTCGCGCTGATGTAGCTGTCCCGGGCGACCTGCTGCACGGCGTCGTCGATGGGCTGGTCATCGTCGCGGAAGAAGCGGCCCTGCCGGAAGATCGGTTCGGCTTCGTCGTCGCCGAGTGCCCATTCGTTGAAGCCTTGGGACGTGTCGCCGAAACTCATGCAGCCCAGGGCGATGCGGCTTTCAGGCCGGACTGGCCCAGGCGTGTGCACTCCATATCTCAGCCCTCGATCCCGGTGCTGAGGCTGAGGTCCCGCCATTGCTCCAGCTCCGCGCGCTGCGCCTCAGCAACGGCGGCGAACGCGCCAGACGCGTCCTGTCCGAGCACTAAGAGCGACGGCGGGTTCGGACTTTCGACGACCGCCAGGATGGCTTCGGCGGCCTTCGCCGGGTCGCCCGGCTGGGTGCCGTGCATCGTGTCGTTCTCCTTGCGCCGTTTCCCGGCCGTCTCCGCGTAGTCCCCGATCGGTGTCGCCGACTGGGTCAGTGAGCGCCCGGCGAAGTCCGTGCGGAACGCGCCCGGCTCGATGACGGTGACGTTGATTCCCAGCGGCTGCAGTTCCTTGTGGAGTGATCCGGACAGGCCCTCCAAGGCGGCCTTGGTGGCCGAGTAGTAGCCGGAGCCGGCCGGTGAGATGCGTGCTCCGATGGAGGAGATGTTCAGGATGGACCCTGACCTGTTCGCACGCATGCCGGGGAGGACTGCCTTGATCATGTCCACCGCGCCGAGAACGTTTGTGTCGAACAATTGCCGGATGTCGGCGTCGTCCGCTTCCTAAACCGCACTGCGGTAACCGTAACCGGCATTGTTGACCAGAACGTCGACGCTTCCGAAGCGCGTCTGTGCCTGCTCGACGGCCGAGCTGATCTGTGCGTTGTCGGTGACATCGAGGGGCAGGGCCAGCGCCGTGTCGGGGAAACCGGACGCGATGTCTTCCAGCGTGGCAGCGTTCCGGGCGGTGACGACGGCGTTGTGTCCGTGGGCGAGGACGGCCTGGGCGAGTGCCCGGCCAAGTCCGGTGGAGCATCCTGTGATAAGCCATGTAGCCATTTGTGTATTCCTTTCGTTGGAACGGGTGGTGGCGCGTTACGGGCGGACGGGGGCGGGGCCGCCGGTGAGGGTGATGTCGGGCCCGAACATGGAGCCGAAGCCGGTCGGGGCGTCCTCGTACTGCGGCACGCCGACCCGGCTGATGACGCCGCCGGGTCGTAGTACGCCAAGTGCCTGGTCATAGGCGGGGCGGTGTCCGACGCACTCGAGCACGGTGTGGGTGCCGTCGCCGATGACTGTGACAGTGGTCCGATTGGCCAGAAGCCGCCGTGGCGGCAGGAGGTCTGCAGCCCGTCTCGGCAGAAGTCGCAGGTGCCGTCGGACCAGGCGAATGGGGCGATGAAGAAGTTACCCTCTTTCAGGGTCGAGACGTCCATCCCGGTCTCCTCGACGACGCCGATGAACTCGTGGCCCATAGGCGACCCTTGTTGGGGCTTGGGCATGCTGTGGTACGGGTGCAGGTCCGAGCCGCAGACGCAGGACCGCACAATGCGCACCAGCGCGTCGGTCGGGTCCTGCAGCAGCGGGTCGGGCAGCTGAGACCGCGACCAGGACACCGACGCCGAGGGCACTCCCGATCTGGTGTGAGGTGTTGACCAGTCCGGATGCAGCTCCGGCGTCCTTGGCGCTGGCGCCTGCGATGCCGGCAGAAGTGAGCGGGGCGAAGGCGAGGCACACCCAAGAGGTCCTGTGGCCCTACTCCAAGGAGACGCCAACAAATAGCATTGCATCATGGAACAGCTGCAGGAGACGAGCCCTGACGAACCGGTCTTGTCTGCCACCACGGTTTTCGCCAGCCTCGCGGAATTGAGGGACGCCCCCGGCTATAGCCCAAAGGCAATAGCCGAACGGCTAACAAACTCGCTGGGCTCGGATGCTGCCGCACCCCTGCTGGGCGTCAGCGTGGAAGTTCTGGATCGCTGGATATCGGGCCAGGATGCGCCGGATGCGGACGGCCGGCTCCGGCTTGCGGACCTGGACGCCCTTGTAGGGCATCTCCACAGTGCTTTCACGCCGGCCCAGGCCATGCACTGGATGTGCAGCCCGAACGTGCAGCTGGGCTCCAGACCAATTGATGTTTACCGCATTCGGGGATCGGCGCCAGTAATCGGCGCCATCCGTGCCCACGTCCAGGATGCTTTCGGCTGACTGGCCTGCAGCGATCGCGGGTCCGGCATCCGCTCACCAGTGACCGGTGCTGGCGAGGATGTAGTCGGTGGCGGCGGGCCCGGTCATGGTCAAGTGGTTGTGCCTGGGGTTGATGCGGTGTTGTTTGAGGGCCGCCCAGAGCGAGCGGGCCGGCTCTGGCGTGGCCTGATTTAGCAGGCACCAGCTGGTGTAGAGGCCGTAAAGTTCGTCTTTGCCCAGTCCGGTATCGGTCTCCCGCTCCGTGATGAGGGATTCCCGGAGGAACCGGTCAAAGTGGGTTGAGGTCATGTCAGTTCCTTTCCTGCCTGGCATCGGATGGCCCGGATGGGCCCCAGTTGAAATCCCGCCCTCAGGGCTGGGGGCCGTAGATAAAGTCCTTCGCATGGCTGACGGCTTTTCTGAAGGCGTCATTGCGGAGGGAAATTTGCTCTTGAGTACTTGCCTGTCCGTTTTCGGTGTAGGCGGTGAGCCCGGGCCGCAGCACCCAGATGTCCCCGTTCGGAGGGAGGTAGAAGACCCCGAAGGAACGGTGACGGGGGTCCTCGGTCCAGATGGGGACTACGGCGAGGGCCGCGCCGGTGTCCGGGTTGATCCATTGGGCCCGCGGCAGGGGTTGCTCGTGCACTTCGGGGTCAAGGAACGGTGCAGTACCTTTTCCCCAGCGTTGTTCGAACCGTTCGTAGAATGCCGGCAACAGCTGGCTGTCGTACGGGCGCCAGGCGCTCATGATGGACTCCTTCCCGGATAGGGCGGCTGAGTGGGGAGCGGTGCCGGTCAGGTTCATGACAGTTTGTTCCGGATGGCGCGGAACCGGGCCGGTCACTGTGGATGCTCAAGCTGTCCGTGCCGCCACGGGATGGTCCCCGATCTGCGAAGGGCCGGGGGCCATCCCTGTGCGAGGCGTCTCCGGTCAGGCGTTGATTTCCTGGCGCCGGTTCTTGTTTGTTTCGACCTCGATCCGGCGGGGTTTTGCCTTTTCGGCCATCGGGATCCGCAGCGTCAGCACTCCGGCGTCGTAGCCGGCTTTCACGGCGTCGGCGTTGAGGGCGTCGCCGAGGATGAGCTGGCGGCTAAAGACTCCGCGGGGACGCTCTGCGGCAATGAACTCCGTATTCTCGGCCGTCGGGCTTTTGCGTTCGGCCCTGACAGTCAGGACATTTCGTTCGACGTCGATGTCCACCGAATCGACGTCCACTCCGGGCAGGTCGAACGCAACAACGAATTCTTCCCCTTCCTGCCAGGCGTCCATGGGCATCGCGGCCGGCCTGGCCGTCGTCCCGAGGACCTGCTGGGTGAGCCGGTCGAGCTCACGGAACGGGTCGGTTCGCATCAGCATGTCTTCCTCACTCCTTACAGATCGTGTATGACTCATATTTCCCTAGCCAGATTATCTGTCGTGGCTGGGATAGATTTTTTATAGCACCCGTGTGAGACTGTTGCAAGAGGGTATTTTGGGTTTCAAGGAGGGGCCGATGGCGCAGGACAGCGGCAGGGTCACGGGGGTTTATGCCATCTCCGTGGCGGCTGAACTGGTGGGGATGGGGCAGCAGAACCTGCGCCTGTACGAGCGCAAAGGGCTGCTGGAACCGGGGCGGACCGTTGGCGGAACCCGCCTGTACAGTGAACAGGACTTGCTGACACTGCGCCGGATCAGCACGCTCCTCCAAGAGGGGCTAAACCTTGCCGGCGTCCGGGCAGTCCTCGAACTCGAATCCGCCAACCGGCACCTGGAACGCGAACTCGCTGCAGTCAGGGCACGGCGCAAGCGCTGACAGGGCTCGGGGGAATTCGGCGGTACTGTGAGGCGCATGGAAATGCGCCTTGAAGTTGTGCAGGTACCGGTAGCCGATGTTGACCGGGCGAAATCGTTCTACACCGAGAAGCTGGGCTTTGTTCTTGATCACGACGTTGAGTACATCCCCGGGATGAGAGTGGTACAGCTGACTCCGCCAGGTTCGGCTGCTTCGATCGTGATTGGTACGGGGATGACCAGTATGACGGCGGGCAGCCTCGAGGGGCTGCAGCTCGTCGTTTCCGATCTGGGCGCTGTGCGCGCCGAGCTCCTGCGCCGCGGCGCCGACATCAGTGAGATCCAGGATATGGGCGGTGTGCAGTTCGCCTACTTCGGGGATCCGGATGGGAACCGCTGGGTTCTCCAGGGCGCAACACCTCCTGAGGTCAGGGACGCACACCTGGATGGATCCGCGTCCTAGGGCGTCAGACGGCCTGCGCCCCGTGGCAAAACTCGAACTCGCGGACCAGCGTGTTCCCTTTCGCCACGTCAGGGTTGGACGTCGGTGGAAGGCGGCGAAGCCGGCACGATGCTGCGCAGAGTCTTCAATGCGGCATCCAATCCCGGCCCGGTCTGGCCCTGATCGCGAAATTGTGTGATGGACCCGGGGCGCCAGCCCAGACCCTCTTCGATTTTGCGCCGCACCTCCTCCCCGGGCCACCGATGACCCTTTTCAAAAAACCGCAGGGTTTGCGTCCGAAGCCCCGCAAGGAGAGCGAAGTCCTGTTGGGAGTGGCCCAGTCGGAGCCGATGCTCCCGGACAAGCTCTCCTATTATTTGCAACGCCCTCGCGTCGTTCATCCCGGCGATCCCCCTTTCGCGCTTCAGCGGGTCGTGACGCACCACGGTTGATGTCCGCTGTTAGCGGCCGGACTGCGTGCCGCAGGCGATCCGCCCGCTGCCCACCACATCATCGTAAGCCGGACCCTTGCCATATGCTAAGGGTGCTGATTAAATCATGCACATAGCGTCACTACGACGCTGATGTTCCAATCGGAAGGAAGTGCGTCATGGGAATTCTCGGGTTCCTCCTGCTCGGCCTGATTGCGGGAGCCATCGCCAAAGCTGTACTTCCCGGCAGGCAGGGCGGAGGCTGGGTAGTCACGCTGGTTCTGGGCGTCGTCGGAGCGATCCTCGGCGGCTGGATTGGTTCACTGATCTTCGGCGGAGGCCTTGGTGACTTCTTCGACCTTCGGACCTGGCTGCTGTCCATTCTCGGCGCTGTGATCGTGCTGGGGATCTTCGGCGCCGTCACCCGCAGGAGCCGCGTCTGACCCCCGGCAACCCGGCCGGGCTCCGCGATCGCATCGACGCCTTCCTCTCGTATGACGAAGCCGTGCCGGTCGGCCACGGGCCCGGCAGCCGGGCGTCGACCCTAAAAACCCGCTAAGACCCGGCCCTACCGAATGGGGGACCGCTGTACTGGCGGCGACCTTCGGCGGGCAACACCACTTGCCCGCTTACGTGGATCCGCTCCAGTCCGATTACCAGTTCAGCATCCTCGCCCCAAGAAGCCGGAGTCCGCGCTGAGGGTCTGGTGCTGGCAGCCTGACGATGGCGTCACCGCCCCCGGCGTCCGGTGACGGCAGCACTTTCATCGCAGCACGGCGGCTACCGCACTGATCTCGACGAGCGCGCCGGGAACGCCCAGCCCTGCAACACGCGCGCCGGTCACCAGAGCCGGTTCATCGGACGCAAGCTCCGATGCGATCGCCCCGTACGCCGCTGCGAGGTCGACGCCGTCGACGAAGAGCACCGTCCACTGGACGACGTCGCCGAGGGTCGCGCCGGCCGCGGCGAGGGCGGTCCTCGCGTTCTCGAGGGCGCGGGCGGACTGCACGGCCACGTCCCCTGCTCCGACCAGTGAGCCGTCGACGTCGACGGAGTTTTGACCGCCAACGTAGATGGTGGTCGCTCCGGGCGGCACGATGGCGACGTGGCTGAATGCCGGGCTGGAGAAGAGCCCTTGGGGGCGGATGCGCTGGATGGGTGCCATGCCCGTATGATCTCACGGACAGCCGAAACCGGGGCCGCCCGAGTGGACTCGCGATGGCGCCCGGTGATGATTCTTACTCGTACTCTGCAGCCGCCCGCTTATACGACGCCGAGACCCGGCGGTAGACCGGGGTCAGGAAGGCCAGCAGCGCTGCCGCGATCATGATGATCCCGGCGATGAGGAACACGAGGGCGACGCCGCGGGAGTTGCCTTCGCCCAGCAGCGGGGCCAGTTGGGCGGAGCCCTCAGCGGACCGCGCGTACGGGATGATCCAGACCTGGGCGATCGGCGCGATGAGGAAAGCGGTGATCGGCGCTGCCGCGGACTCGAACGCCATGGCGAACCCGAACACCCGGCCTTGCCGCTGTAGGGGCACCACCTGCTGGATGACCGTCTGCTCGGCTGCCTCGACGAAGGGCACCAGGACCAGGTATAGCCAGATGCCGGCGATGTACAGCCACGCCCACTCCCGCAGCGTGAACACCGCACCGAGGACGCCCATGACGATCACCGCGATGAGCATGGTGCGCAGTGGGTTGGACCCGAGTCCGAACTTGCCGATCAGCGCACCGCCCACAAGGAACCCGGTAGAAGCAACAGCGAAGAAGGTGCCCCACAACTCCACGGGGAACATCTCCAGGCCATATGGATCCATCAACGCCATGTAGACGCCACCGATGAAATTGTTGAACGTGGAAAACAGGATCAGCGCGAACAGCCCGGCAATGGCCAACACGGCGGCGAGCGAACCGCGCAGGTCAAAGCCGCCGTGTGCATCCGTGGCCGCCGCGCGCACCTCTTCGGGCATGCGCAAGGTGAGAAGGTGCGCGAAGGCCAGCGCCGTGAGCACCAGGGCGACGACGACCGTCCAGCCCATGCCCAGCAGCCCGACCGACAACCCGGACAGCACCGAGGTGACGATCAGCATCAGTCCCTGCACCATGCCCACCAGCCCGTTGGCATTTGCCCGCCGGTCCGGCTCGATGAGGATGGTGACCGTGGTGGACAGGGCGATGTTCCGCATATTTTCCACCACCGCACCGACCAGGACGATCACGGCGAAGATCCAGAACCACGGCTGTGTCAGGTCCAGCATCGAGGCGGAGGGAGTTAGCAGGAACATCACTCCGGACAGCACGAACATCACCAAGGTAAAGCCGGCGGCGAAGCGCATCACGGCCAGCTTGCGGTAGCGGTCCACGAAGGTGCCGAAGCTGATGCTGGAAAGGGCGATCAACAGCATGTACGCGCCGCCGATCACTCCGGTGGCGATCACGTTCCGCGTTTCCAGGTACACCCAGAACGTCAGGGCGAACCACAGGTAGCTGGTGGTGATGTTGGCCAGGGCGGTGTTCACCAGGATCCCGGCGAACGTGCGGGACCGCTGCGCCGGAGTGCGGAGGGAGGTGTCTACGGCGCCGGGATCCCCCGCGCGAGGGGCCTCGCCCTCCTCAACCTGCGCTGAGGTGACGGCCGCGTCCGCAGCGGCCCCGGGCGGGGCCGGTTCCTGCTCGGTCATGCGTCCCAGTTTACTGACAACTGACGGACGCGGACATGGTGGCTGCGCGGTAGGGAAGTATGCACAAAGGAGTCGAACGTCAGCCCGCGGCACGGGCGCAAGTGATGAAGTGATCGACCAGCAGTCTGCACTGTTCCAGGAAACACGCGGCCAGCCTCCGTCAAACAGCAGCCACGGCTATGAATTACTGTGCCTGGCGTAGTTCCCCCAAACTCAAGGACCAAGGACTGGGGGGACCTGGACCTGTCCGTTGTGCGGCAGACCATCGCTAACCTCAGCTGGGCATAACCATGGGCCACGTCCTCGATCCGCGGGTCAAGTATGGGCTGCACTGCACAGGTTAGGCCAGCGTGCTGTGCGACCTCTTGCGGGGTCCATCCAGTGTGCTTTAGCCTGTGGGCTCAGGCCAAAAAGAGCCTGCACAACTGGGGGTGTGGCATGACTGAAATAAATGCAGTGCTGGCAGGGCTGACGTTCGAAGAGCTCGAGGAGATCAAGGCTCTGGGGCCCGGGGGACATCTGGGACGGGATCTGATCGCGGCCGTTGACCGTGCTGCCGGAGGTCCGGATGCCGGGAGGGGGTTTTACGTCCTGGACGGCATGGTCAATGGTAACGGCGGACAGTTCCACGTTCTCCGCAATGACGTCAGTGACCGTATTTTCCAAACGCAGACAGCCCAGGGCTGAAGCTGGCCGGCCCTCCCTGGCCGCCTCCAAAGGGCGGCCAGGGAGGTCCGCCAACTGATGTGGGGGAGAATGCGTTCATGACCAATGACGATCTTCGGCCTGTCTACTTCCTTTCGGACAGCACCGGCATCACCGCGGAAACCCTCGGCAACACCTTGTTGACGCAGTTCCCCGCTAATAACTTTGACCGCATCACGGTCCCCTTCATCACGACCGTCGAACAGGCCAGGACGGTGGTCGGCACTATCGACAAACTGGCCGCCACCGGCCCCCGGCCGATCGTCTTTTCCACCGCTGTCAGCAGCGAGATCCGCCAGGCGCTGGCCACGTGCCAGGGCATCGTCGTGGACCTTATCGGGACGCATGTCGGACAGCTGGAGGAGGCCCTCGGCTCAGCTGCCAGCGGCGAACCGGGCAGGGCCCATGGCCTGGGCAACGCTGAGCGGTATCAGTCGCGGATGGCCGCGGTCGAGTACGCCATGGAACACGACGACGGCCAGAGCCTGCGCGCGCTGGAAAAGGCGCAGGTCATCCTGGTGGCGCCGTCCCGCTGCGGAAAAACACCCACAACCATGTATCTTGCGCTGCAACACGGAATCTTCGCCGCGAACTTCCCGCTGGTGGACGAGGACTTTGAGCGGGAGGGGCTCCCCAAGCCGCTGCGGCCTTTCGTTGAGAAATGTTTCGGCCTCTCCTCGAACCCCCTGCGCCTGAGCCAGATTCGCACTGAAAGGCGTCGCGGCTCGCCCTACGCGTCGCTGCGGCAGTGCGGCTTTGAGCTCCGTAGCGCCGAGCAGCTGTATGTCTCCCACCGGATTCCGTACCTGAATTCAGCCACGGTGTCCGTGGAGGAAATGGCGGCCACTATCCTGCAGCGTATGAACCTCAAGCATTAGGGAAAATTTTCACAAACTCGGTGTGGCGCAGATCATGTGGAAAGAGCGCTCCAGACCTGTCAGTGTGGACAGGATTCGCGCCCACCAACCGGCCATCGCCGCGAGCGGGGCGGCACATCTGCATGCCATCATCTGCAAAGGAGCAGTAACCATGACGACAGACATCCTGTGGTTCTCAGAACTCGGACTCAAGGACCTGGACCGGGTGGGCGGAAAGAACGCCTCCCTCGGAGAGATGGTGCAGAACCTGACCTCTGCCGGCGTCCAGGTCCCTGACGGCTTCGCCACGACAGCGGACGCCTACCGGACCTTCCTTGCAGACTCCGGCCTGGACCAGAAGATCGCCGACCGCCTGGTCGGCCTGGACACCGACGACGTGACGGCCCTGGCGGCCGCGGGCAAGGAGATCCGCGCGCTGATGCGCGAGACGCCCTTCCTGCCGGACTTCGAAACGCAGATCCGGAACTCATACCAGCAACTGGTGGACAAGCACGGGGGCTCCGAGGACCTCTCCTGGGCCGTCCGTTCCAGCGCGACGGCGGAAGACCTGCCCGATGCCTCCTTCGCCGGGCAGCAGGAAACCTTCCTGAACGTCCGCGGGATCGAGAACATCCTGGTGGCCATCAAAGACGTCTTCGCGTCCCTCTACAACGACCGGGCCATCGCCTACCGGGTGCACCACAAGTTCGAGCACGCTGAGGTGGCGCTGTCGGCGGGCGTCCAGCGCATGGTTCGTTCCGACGTCGGCGCCTCCGGCGTTATGTTCACCATGGACACCGAATCCGGGTTCCAGGACGCCGTCTTTGTGACCTCCTCCTACGGCCTCGGCGAGGCCGTCGTCCAGGGTGCAGTCAACCCGGACGAGTTCTACGTCTACAAGCCCGCACTGGAGGCTGGCCGCCCGGCCATCCTCAAGCGTGGACTGGGCGAGAAGGCGCTCCAGATGACCTACACGAACAACCGCGAAATCGGCCACACCATTGACTTCGTGCCGGTGGAGGCTTCCCTGCGGAACCGCTTCAGCCTCACGGACGACGACGTCGAGCAGCTCGCCCGCCATGCCGTCGCCATCGAGAACCACTACGGCCGCCCGATGGACATCGAATGGGGCAAGGACGGGATTGACGGTGGCCTGTACATCCTGCAGGCGCGCCCGGAGACAGTGCAGTCCCGCCGCGCCTCCGGAAGCCTGAGCCGTTTCCGCCTCAACGGGTCCGGCCGGGTCCTGGTCGAGGGCCGCGCCATCGGCCAGCGCATCGGCGCCGGAAGCGTCCGCATCCTCACGTCGATTGACCAGATGGCCGCGTTCAAGACCGGCGACGTCCTCGTCGCGGACATGACCGACCCGGACTGGGAACCGATCATGAAGCGCGCTTCCGCCATTGTGACCAACCGCGGCGGACGCACCTGCCACGCGGCGATCATCGCCCGCGAACTGGGGATTCCCGCCGTCGTCGGCACCGGGGCCGCCACCGACGTGCTCGCCGACGGACTCGAGGTGACCGTCTCCTGCGCAGACGGCGAGACCGGCGTCATCTACGAGGGCCTCCTGGACTTCAGCGTCGAGGAAACCGAGATCACCCAGCTGCCCGAGGCCCCGGTCAGGGTCATGATGAACGTCGGCACCCCCGAGCAGGCGTTCACCTTCGCGCAGCTGCCCAATCACGGAGTGGGCCTGGCCCGGCTGGAATTCATCATTAACCGCCAGATCGGCATCCACCCTAAGGCACTGCTGAACCTGGACAGCCAGCCGGCCGACGTGGCCACGGAAATCCGGGAACGGATCGCCGCGTACGGCAGCCCGCGCGACTACTACATCAAGCGCCTGGCCGAAGGCGTGGCGACGATCGCCGCCGCATTCGCGCCGGAACCGGTGATTGTGCGGATGTCCGACTTCAAGTCAAACGAGTACGCCAACCTGATCGGTGGACCCGCCTACGAGCCGCACGAAGAGAACCCGATGATCGGCTTCCGCGGCGCCTCCCGGTACCTGGAGCCGTCCTTCCGCGATTGCTTCGACCTCGAGTGCGAGGCACTGTCCTTCGTCCGTAACGAGATGGGGCTCACCAACGTCAAGCTGATGATCCCGTTTGTGCGGACCCTCGACGAGGCCCGCGGCGTCATTGAGCTGCTGGCCGAAAACGGCCTCACCCGCGGCGAAAACGGCCTCGAGGTGATCATGATGTGTGAGATCCCGTCCAACGCCCTGCTCGCCGCCGAGTTCCTGGACTACTTCGACGGATTCTCCATCGGTTCCAATGACATGACGCAGCTGGCCCTGGGCCTGGACCGGGATTCCGCGATTGTCTCGGGCAGCTTTGATGAACGCGACCCCGCCGTCAAGAAGCTCCTCAGCATGGCCATCAAGGCCTGCAAGGCGCGCGGTAAGTATGTCGGCATCTGTGGGCAGGGGCCCAGCGACCACGCGGACTTTGCCCAGTGGCTGGTCGAGGAAGGCATCGATTCAGTCTCCTTGAACCCGGACACCGTTGTGGATACCTGGCTCCGGCTCGCCGGCGCAGCAGGTGTAGCCGAGGTCGGGGCAGCAGTCGGCGCAGACGCGAACTGACTCTCTGAGCCGAACTGAGTGCCCGCCCGGGGAAACCCCTGGGCGGGCACTCCCGTTAGTTCAGTGTGCAGTCAGGCCGGGGTTATGTCAGGCGCGTCTTTGTCAGCTGGGCCGTTCTCTGCCCAGTGACGCGCGGCGGTACCATCCGGTGGTTGGCTTCGTGAGCTTGCTGCTATTGGCACAATTCCGGTTACTGCAGTGCGACGGGATTTCGTCCTGCGGCCCTTTGGCGCCCGGCCCCTCGTATTTCAACCTTTCCAAAACCACGGCTGATCCACACGCGGCACAGATAAGAATTGACCGCATGGTTATTCGCCGCCTGTTTCGGCCGCGCAACCCCTTCGGCGGATAGCGTTTGATTCGCGGATGCCGTCTTTGGCCTTGTCTTCCATATGTCCCCCTGAGTTGGCCTGCGTTTAGCGTACCGCGCTCGGGGCCGGGCACGCCCTCCACTGCATAGCCACGCCATGGCAGCGGCCGGACGGCGGCCCGGCATTGGGCGCAACCCCGGACAGCTCAGCGGATCCCGCTGTCAACAATCAGTGTGATTTGAACAGGATTGTCCGAGACGAGCACGGCCTCGGAAGCTGTTGACGCATAGCCGCCGACGTTGGTGGCCCTGATGACATAACGGCCGTCTGGCAGCGCCAGGCGGAAGGCACCTGCCGTATCCGTGAGCGTTGAGCCCCGGACGCCGTCTCCGTCCAGGGCAACGACCGTTGCGCTGGGTACGGGGCGCGGCGGACACTGCTGGCCAACACGTTCGACCGGACAGACCGGTCCCGTCAGGACGTGACCCGTGACCACCCCTGTATGGCCCTGCACCCGTCCGGACTCGTCGGCGCACCCGCACAGCAGGAGGGTGGCCGCGACCACCAGGGCCAGGTCAACATGTTCCACCATCACTCACCAAGCAATCCTGAACACCCCGACGCCGGTTCCAGCGATTGCGCAGGTAGGAGCGCCCTCCTGCGGGTGGAACCGCTTTGTGTACAACACCGAGTATCCACGCTTCCCGCGTCGGAATACAGGGATTCCCAGCGAAGCCCTGACGTCTGGTTGAGGGCCTTCCCCTACAACTACGACGTCGGTTGGGCCTGTGCAGGGTTGGTGGCCGCTGGCTTGTGCCGGAGGAGTCCTTTTTCTGGTAGAGGTCAGCGTTAGGCGTATTGGGTGACGCGCAGGCTGTTGACCGTTGCCGTCCCACCGCTGGCGTACACAGCCAGATCGGTATTACCGGGTGCCGGGAAGATCAGTTCCGTCATGGTGACCAGGCCGTCCTGGGCGAAGACTTCCACGGAGCAGTGGTCAACGTAGATGGTGAGCTCGTAGGAACCGTCCGCAGTCCGGATCGGGGCGGTGTCGACGGAGGCGAAGGCTTCATGAAAGCCTGTCTGCCCGGAGTCGCGGCGGTCAACAATGAGGGCCCCTTCAGCGGGCCTGATGCCGATGCGGGTACCGTGGTCGCCGTCGCCGCGGACTATGAGCCCGAATTCCCTCGCACTGCCGGTCGTCAAGGCGATGTCGATGCGCTGGACGCGGCCCGCTGCACCCTCCAGGATGTGGATACCGTCGGATATTTCGGAGTCCTCAAGGCTGAACGTTCCGGCCGGGGCGGAAAGTGAGCGGAAATTGCCGGCTGCCTTTTGGGTAAGACGCGGTTTACCGCCGATGGTGTGCAGGGAAATCTCGCGGGCCAGGGTCATGGGGCTGCGCCAGGGTGAGGTGGGGATGTGATTGGCGTATTCCCAGTTGTTCATCCAGGCGATCATCAGACGGCGGTTGTCGGGTACGTCGCTGAAGGAGACAGCGGCGTAGTAGTCCCGGCCCCAGTCCAGCCACTGGTATTCGCCCAACCGTTCCGGGTCCTGGGGGCCTTCTGTCACGGTGGTGGCAGAGGTGAACGTGGTCCCGTCGAAATCGCCTACGAAGTACTGCCCCGCAGAGCCGTTGTTCGGGCCACCGGGGTTGAGGTTCACGGTGAGGACCCACTGAAGGTTGTTCGGGTCGCCGTCGACGGGGAGGGAAAACAGGTCAGGGCATTCCCAGACGCCTCCGGTAGCGTTGGCCGGTCCGAACGTGCTCAGCGGCTCCCAGTTCTTGAGGTCGTAGGACTTGTAAAGCACAACCTGGAAGTCTGTGGCTTCGACGGCGACCATCACCCAATAGCTGCCGGCGTCGCCGTCGTAGCTGATGACTTTGGGGTCGCGGAACTCCGCTGACCCGCGGTTCAGGACGGGGTTGGCGGTGTGTTTGGTCCACGTGTAGCCTCCGTCCAGGCTGTAGGCCAGGGACTGCGCCTGGATGCCCTGGTGTCCGGAGCCGGGTTTGAACGCGCTGGTGTAGACGGCGACCAGGGGCGGAGCCGAGTCGGTGCCGAATCCGCTGGTGTTGTCCCGGTCGAAGACGATGCTGCCGGAGAAGATGTCTTCGTCGTCGTCGCAGGCGATGGCGACGGGGTGTTCGGTCCAGGTGAGCAGGTCCGGGGAGGTGGCGTGTCCCCAGGACATGTTGCCCCAGACATTGTCCAGCGGGTTGTTCTGGTAATAGAGGTGGTAGACGCCGTCGTGGAAAATCAGGCCGTTGGGGTCATTGAGCCATGTGTTCCGGGCGGCGTAGTGCAGGGCCGGACGGAAGGTGTCGGCCGTGGTGGCGGTCGCGGCAGTCATGAACGCGGAGTCTCGTTTCTGTGCAGGTATGGGGACGCGTATGCGGAAGCTTGGGGCCGGGTGGGCCGGCGCGGACCGGCCCACCCGGTAGGTCAGTCAGAGCTAGGAGTTCTTCTTGTAGCGGTCGTAGGCCTGCTGGTAGACCTCGATCATTTTGTCGACCCCGACGTTCTTGAGCTGGGTGACGTAGCCGTCCCATTCCTGATCGATGCCACCGGAGACGATCCACTTGGCGACGTTCTGCTTGACCAGTGAGGTGGCGTCCGTCTGGATGGTGCTGATCTGCTGGAGTTCTTCGTTGGACAGGGCGACCGGGGGGTAGCCGTCGTTGCCGGCGAAGGGTTTGTAGAGTTCGTTGACGGTCTTTTGGCGTTCAGCGGCGCGTGGTTCGGGTGCGACGACGGTGGTGAAGTTCTCGGCGGTGTTGGCCTTCGGGCCGCCGGGGGCGACCTTCTGACGGCGTTCGCCTTCGCTGGTTCCCGCCGGGGCGGGGATCTGGGTCAGGAGTCCGCTGGCGTCCTTTTGCAGGGTTTCGCCGATCGGCCCCCAGTTGGCCTGGGCTGACTGGGTGGGGTCGTAGAGGTTGTCGGCCCAGCGCATGGTCGCTGCCGGGTATTTGTTATTCCGGGTGATGGCGAAGGCGCCGCGGGCGATTTCCTGGTTGTTGGACTGGCTGGCGATCCGCTTGCCGTCCGTGCCCTCAAGGACCGGGACCAGGTCGTAGTTGCTGGCGCGGTCGGCGCCGACCATTTCAGGGACTTCCCACCAGACGAAGGAGCCGAGGTTTTCCGTGGCGGCCTTGCCCTTGGCCAGGTACGCCTTGTCGTCCTGGGAGAACGATTCCGGATCGATCAGGCCCTCCTGGTACCACTCGTGCAGGGTCTGGATGGCCTTCTTGTAGCCGTCCTGGGTGGGGGTGAAGATGACTTTGTCGTCCTGGACGATCCGGTGGTCCATGTTGTCCGGCACTCCGCCGAGGGCGGCGATCAGGTCAACGATGTCCCCGCACCAGGAGCCTGGCATGAAGCTCAGCGGTATGGTCTTGCCGGTCCCGGACGCGTCCTGGGTCTTGAACGCGAGCAGGGCGTCGTGGAACTCACCGATGGTCTTCGGCATCGGGATGTTGATCTTCTTCAGCCAGGCGGTGTTGATGGCCAGCTCGTTGGGGAACTGGACCAGGCCGAGCTCTTCCACGGACGGCAGGGAGTAGATGTGCCCGTCCGAGGAGGTGATGGCTGCCTTGATATCGGGACGGGCGGAGAGCAGCTTGGAGAGGTTGGGCGCGTTCTTCTCAATGAGTCCCTCGAGGGGGATGAGGGTGCCGCTGGCGGAGTAGGTGGCGATCTCGGCGTCGGTGAGGCCGGTGTTGAAGAAGGCGTCGGGAAGGTCACCGCTGGCCAGGATGAGGTTCTTCTTTTCCTGGAAGACCGTTTCGGGCAGGTTCTCCCAGTTGATGTGGACGTTGGTGGCCTTTTCCCATTCCTTGACCACGGACATGGTGTTGTAGTCAGGGGCAAGTGCCGCTTTGGTGCCGGAGAAGGTCAGGTCGAGTTGTTTGCTGACGATCGGGAAGCCTGTTTCCTGGAACCCGAAGTCGGCGGAGGCGTCCTTGATTTCGGTGGTGCCGGAGCCGCCGCCGGAGCAGGCGGTGAACGTCAATGTTCCGGCCAGGACGGCGCCGAGGGCGGCGTATTTACGGCTGAATGCCATGGTCATTCCTATTCTGAGGTGGGGTTGCTGCCGTCCGATGGCGGTTGCCCGGGCGGTTGATATGGGGAGGAGCTATTTGACGGCGCCGATCATGGCGCCCTTGGTGAAGTGCTTCTGCATGAATGGCAGGGCAATCATGAGCGGCAGGCTCGAGACGACGATCATGGCGTACTTGGTGAGCTCCGCGATCCGTTGCGCAGCGGCATAGGATTCGATGTCTCCGCCGGTGGTTCCGGTGGAGGAGACGTCTGACTGGATGAGGATGTTGCGCAGGACGAGCTGCAGCGGGTACTTGGAGTCGTCGTTGAGGAAGATCAGCGCGTCGAAGAACGAGTTCCAGTGCGCCACGACGTGGACCATGATCATGAGCATGATCAGCGGCTTGGAGAGGGGGAGCACCATCCTGAAGAAGAATTTGAAGTCGGTCGCCCCGTCCATCTGGGCGGCCTCCCGCAGTTCGTTCGGGATGGTGTGTTCGAAGAATGACCGGGCGATGATCAGGTTCCAGACGCCCACTGCACCGGGCAGGACCACGGCCCAGACGGTGTCCAGCATGCCCAGGTCACGGACCACCAGGTACTTGGTGATCAGTCCGCCGTCGAAAAACATGGTGATCACGAACAGCAGCATCAGGATCTTGCGGCCGGGCATGTCCTTGCGTGACAGTGCGTAGGCCCCGCAGAGGATGGTGCTGACGCTGATGGCGGTGCCGAGGACGGTGTAGACGACGGTGTTGCCCAGGCCGTTCCAGATCCGGCTGTCGGCGAAGATCCGCTCATAGCCTTCAGTGGTCACCCCGGAGGGGAACAGCCAGACCTTGCCTTCGTAGACAGCGTTGGGGTCGCTGATCGAGGCGATCACGATGAAGTACAGCGGGTACACCACGGCCAAGATGGACAGCAGCAGGACAGCGGTTGCGGCGACGTTGAAGGCACGGTCACCGTACCTGTCCCTGAGCGTCGGTTTCGGCCGGGGGTGGCTGCCCCGGCTGACGGTCCGGTTCGGGTTGTCGATAGTGCGGGGGTTGGTTGTCAATGACATTTCGGCATCACCACAGGGTCGCTTGGTTGGCCCGGCGTGCCACCGTGTTGAAGAAGAGCAGCAGCGCCAGGTTGAGGAGGGAGTTGAACAGGCCGATGGCGGCCGAGTAGCTGAACTGCGCCTGCTGCAGGCCTGCGTGGTAGACGTAGGTCTGGATGATCTCAGAGGACGAGAGGTTCAGCGGCGTCTGCATGAGCAGCGCCTTCTCGAATCCGACATTGAGCAGGTTGCCGATAGCCAGGATGAACAGCACCGTCACCACCGGCATGATGCCCGGCAGATCGATGTGCCGGATCCGCTGGAGCTTCGAGGCGCCGTCCACCTTGGCCGCGTCGTGAAGGGCCGGGTCAATTCCGGCCAGGGCCGCCAGGTACACGATCATGGAGAAGCCAGCGTTCTGCCAGACATCCGAGATCACGTAGATGGGGCGGAACCACTCCGCGGAGCCCATGAAAAAGATCGGCTCGCCCCCGGACAGCTGGATCGCGTTGTTCACCAGCCCCGATCTGGGGGAGAGGACCACGAACATGATGCCGACCACCACGACAGTGGAGATGAAAGCGGGGGAGTAGAGCACCGTCTGGGTGAACTTCTTGAACCTCTCGCTCTGGAGCTGATTGACCAGCAATGCCAGGATGATCGGGATCGGGAAGGCCACCAGCAGGCCCAGGACCGCGATCCACAGGGTGTTGCCGACGACCTGGCCGAACTGGTACGAGTTCACGAACCTGATGAAGTGCGTCAGGCCGACCCACGGGCTGTCGGTGAACCCGTCCACCGGGTTGTAGTTCTTGAAGGCGATCTGCACGCCATACATGGGCCAGTACTTGAAGACCAGAATGTAGACGATCGCTGGAGCTAGTAATACGTATAACTGCCACGCCCGAGAAATCCTCTTCATGCGGAGCGAAAGAGAAATTTTTCGATGCGGCAACGGTGCCGCCGACGGACGCCCGCGTCGGGCCGGGATGGTGCGGCTCATGGCATCTCCTTAGGATGGGTCACTGACATGCGTTCAACAAGAGGGCAGTCCATCAGCTCGACCCGGCCATCGGGTTCCGCGTCCTGGAGGATCAGTTCAACCGCGCGCCGGCCCATGGCGACGAACGGCAAGTCGAGGGTGGTCAGGCCCGGGCGAAGGTGCGGCGCCAGGATTGCCTGGTTGTCGAAGCCCACGATGGATACATCCCCGGGGATTGATAGCCGCAGGTCGGACACCGCCTGGTAGGCACCCCATGCACCACGGTCGTTGGCGCAGAAAATTGCGGTTGGCGGCGTGGCGGCGGTCAGCAGCTCCATCGCATACTTGTAGCCGTCCTCCTCGCCACCCCCGCCGAAGCGGACCAGGGCGGGGTCCACTTCCAGACCCGCGTCTTCAAGGGCCGCCGTGTAGCCCTGGTATCGGCCGACAGCAGCAGGCAGACCGCTTTCCAGGGTCTCGATATTGATCAGCCCTATCCGGCTGTGGCCGGCATCCAGCAGCCGGCGGGTAGCAGTGTAGCCGCCCTTCACTTCGTCGGGGGCAACGCTTGGGAGGCGGCCGGCACGGTCCTGGGAGTTCAGCACCACAGCCCGGACACCCTCCAGGGCCTCCGGAACGTCCAGCTGCCGGTGATACATGGCGGCGTAGACGACGCCCGCGACCTTGTAGGAGAGCATGGTGTCCAGGGAAGCAGCCTCGAGCTCCCTATCTCCGCCGGTGTTCACCGTGAGCAGGAGGAGCCCGTCCTCCCAGGCCCGCTGCTGCGCGCCTTCAATGATGGCACCGGCAAACGGGGAGGTGGCGACGGAATCACCAATGAACCCGATCATTCCGGCCACGCCTTCGCGGAGAACCTTGGCGTGGGCGTTGGTGCGGTAGCCGAGCCGGTTCACAGCGTCCCGGACGCGCTTGCGGGTATCCTCGGAGAAACGCGAGCCGGTGGCCGAATTCAGCACCAAAGACACGGTGGCCTGTGAAACGCCGGCAGCAGCAGCGACGTCGTGCATTGTCGGTCCTGACTTTGGCCGTGATCCAGCCATGGGCACCTCCTCGGGCCAATACTCGTTCTGGGGTTATTCGTATAACTGGATCAACTGTAGCGGGCGTCACATCGAGCGTCAATAGGGGCGAAGGCGTCCAGGGGAGACAGGGTCTGTGCAGGTTAGTTGACCTTCCGGCACCCCTGGTCCTGACCGCCCCACGGGGTTGCTGGCGGATTCCGTGTGACGGTCAGGCGGCAATTCGGTTTCGGGATTCAGTGAACGGCTCGGCTGTTCGGGAGCGTTGGCGTGTACTGCCTATTTCTTGTGGACGATGTAAATGGCGCCGGTCGTGACATCCTCTTCGAGCGCTTCGAGGGTCCGGCCCCGGGTTTCGGGGACCTGGGTGTAGATGAAGATCAGCGCCAGGATGCCGACGATGCCGAACAGGAAGAAGGTCCCCGTGATGCCGACCGCCGCCACCAGTGACGGGAAGAACAGGCCGAGGAAGGCATTGGCGATCCACAGGCAGAAGATGGAGATACCGATCGCGAAGCCGCGGATATGCAATGGGAAGATCTCCGAGAGCATCACCCACACGGCGACGTTGAGGAACGTCTGCATCGAGCCCACGAAGGCAACCACCAGGAACAGGATCACGAACGGCCGGGCGGGGTCTCCGACCGGCAGGGCGATCGAGGCAATGCCGATAAGGAAGTGGCAGATCGTGGTCAGAATAAAGCCGGTAATCAGGGTGGTGCGGCGGTTGATGCGCTGCATCAGGGAGAGCCCGATAACCCCGCCGACGACGGCGATGACGCCCGGGGCGATATTGGCGATAAGCGCGGCGCCCGAGTCGAAACCCGCCTCGATGAGCACGGACTGGCCGTAGTACATGATCGAGTTGATTCCGGTGAGCTGCTGAGCGACGCCCAGGCCGATCCCGACGAGCAGGATGCGCAGGATCCACTTGTTCTTCAGCGCGCCCCAGCCGGACAGGTTCATCTGCTCTTCCTCTTCGGTGAGGTGCTTGACGTCGGCCATTTCTGCGGCGGCACGCTCGGGCGAACGGATTGTGGAGAGAACATCCAGAGCGTCCTGGGTGCGGTGCTTGGAGATGAGCCAGCGTGGGGACTCTGGCATCCGAAGCATGCCAACGAACAGTGCAATGGCGGGCAGCGCGGCGACGGCGAGCATGAAGCGCCAGACCCCGGGGTGTTCGCCCCAGACGTTGCCAATGATCGCGTTGACGACGAACGCCGCGAGTTGGCCGATGACGATCATGAGCTCGTTGCGGCCAGCTAGCGAGCCGCGGATCTCGTAGGGGGCGAGTTCAGCGAGGTACACCGGGACCACCGAGGAGGCGCCGCCGACGGCGAGGCCGAGGATGACGCGGCCGACGACCATGACCTCGAAGTTCGGTGCGAACACGCAAGTCAGGGCGCCGGCGAGGAACAGGACGGCCAGGAGGATGATCGTCTTTCGACGCCCCCATGTGTCGGAAAGGCGGCCGCTTCCCACTGCGCCCGCTGCGGCGCCAAAAAGCAGGGAGCTTGTAACGACTCCCTCAGTGAGCGCGGTCAGGCCGAGTTCGGCGGTCATCGGTCGCAGCGCGCCGTTGATTACGCCGGTGTCATAGCCGAACAGCAGGCCACCGAAGGTGGCAACCAGGGCAACCATGCCAAGGCGCTTACGGTGAGGCCCGTCAGTCAAAGGCGGGAGCGGGGTAGGTCTAGACGTTCCGCTGTGCACACTTGCAGTAGCCATCAGGACTCCTTTGTCAGGGTTTAGCGGTCGATGTGGTCCGCGTCTCAGCAATACTAACGCGCGAAAGACCCAAATGTAAGGTCAAACTGTCAAATTTTCCAAACTTTGTGTTCATGCAAGGATGGAAAGGTGAATCACGCAACCTCTCCGGGCCGCTCCCGGCCGGTGACGCAGGAGGATGTTGCCCGGGCGGTGGGTGTTTCCCGAACGCTCGTTTCGTTCGCGTTCCGTGGCGCCCCTGGTGTCAGTGCCGAAATGAGGCAGACAATCCTTGAGGCCGCCACACAACTTGGGTATAGGCACAATGCAGTAGCCGCCGACCTCGCCAGCAAGCGCGCGTCGGCCATCGGGCTCTTCCTCCTCGACCTCCGAAACGAGGTCTATACGGACATATTCCAAGGTGTGCGGGAGGCAGTCGGTGAAGGCCGGAACCGGCTCATCCTTAGCGTTTCACACTCCACCGGCGGGATAGATCGGGAACCCGCCAATTCCCTCATCGAGGCTCGTGTGGGCATCATCATCGCCGCGACTTTCCTCGACACCGATGCCCGGGTGCGGGAGCTGGCAGCGTCGGTTCCTGTGGTTAATGTCGCCCGGCGGGTTGCCGGCGTTGACAGCGTTTATTCGGATGACTGGGCGGGCGCAGCGGCGGCGACGGATCACCTGATCAGTCTCGGGCATGCACGGGTTGCCCACCTGACGGCGACGGCGTACGACGGACACGAGGAACGACGCCGCTCATATGCAGCCACCATGCACAATGCCGGATTTGCTCCCGAGGTTGTCAGCGCAGACAGCTACACACAGCAGGCGGCGGAGCGGGCAGCAGCCGTTTTGCTCAAGAGACAGGACCGCCCCACGGCGGTATTTGCGCATAATGACGAAATGGCGCTCGGCGTCCGCGAGGCAGCCTACGCCGCGGGCCTCTCCGTACCCGAGGATCTCTCCATCGTTGGCTACGACAATTCCAGGATCTCCCAACTCCACGGCATCGACCTGACCTCTGTGGACCTGCAGGCGCGAGAACTAGGCCGGGGCGCCGGCGCTGCTGCCCTCAACCGTCTGGCCTTCCCGGACGCCCCCACAGTCGATGAAAGCAGTACGCCGCGCCTCATCGTCCGAAACTCCACCGCCCGGCGGTAGCGGGTGGTTGCGTTTGCTCTCCTTTTCAGCCGCCATCGGCTCGATTGGCGCGGGCTGTGGCATGGGAGCCCCCGGTCCTATCATCCGCGGCACGTCAGGCGTAATCTGGACGGAATTCACGGTTAGGAATAGCCGAAACAGGAAGGCGGTACACGCGGACGTGAGCCTCAGGGACGAGTGGGACCGACTCGACACAGAGACACGGACATGGCTTCTGGAGAATCCGGGATGCCTCGTCGTGCCCAGCGCCATGTCGGCCAAAATCAAGAAGGAAGCACACGGCGACCTTGCGAGTGACCCGCACGGGCAGGTTGTACTCTCACGGGCTGACCACGATTTCATCCGCGAGAAAGCGGAAGCCGCCGGAACGATCCGCGTCCCCGTCGCGGACGACTACCAGTTCTTCGACACCGCAACATTGCCCGTTATCAGGGAAGCGCCGCATGGAAGGCATGCCGCGGCTTCGCCGGATGAGGCTCCGTAGTTCGCTGACGGCTGGCCAACGCGGCCCCTTGAACGTCTGACCGCTCCAGGGATAGCATTGCCGGCACGGGCGTCGGCCGCGCACCTGAACGGCGTGGTGCCGGCCAATGGCTCGGGGGTGGCTTGGCCCGACCCGGCCGGGAAACGGTACTCCTTGAGGGCCCAGCGGACACTGACGTCGATTAATCGAGGAGACGGCCATGAGCGAGACAACTGCAGCGGCGTCATCATCGGACCTGATGGTCGACCTGATTATCTCCTTGGACGGGTATGCCTCGGCCGAGGGATGGCCCGGCTGGTGGGGTCTGGAGGGGCCGGAATACCTGGCTTGGCTCGGGCAGGAGGGGGAGAAGGGCTACACCTTCCTTTTCGGGGCGAATACGTATCGGCTGATGTCCGCCATGTCCGAGGAGGCCGCGGCCGGAGGCTCGGGATTCTCCGATGACGAGGGGGCCAGCCTGACCGGTCTTGCCGCCGTCCCCAAGGTCGTCTTCTCCTCCACCCTGCAGGCGCCCTTGACGTGGCCGAATTCGAAGCTGGTCGCCGGTGACGCGGTGGAGGCCGTGACGGAGATGAAACGGACCGGGACCGGGCCCTTGAGCACCCTGGGCAGCCTCAGCCTCTGCCGGTCGCTGCTGGCCGCCGGTCTCGTGGACAGGTTCCGGGTGGTCGTCTTCCCGGTGATCACGGGCCGTACCGGGCGAGAGCGGATCTACGACGGCTATCCGGATGTCAAGCTGGAGATGGTAGATAGCAGGACTTTCGACGGTCGGCTCCAGTTGCTGGAGTACGTCCCCACCGTGCTCAGCGGTCCGCCGGGCAGCAGTACGTCTTGAGTCAATCCGAGACCTTCTGACTGGCCACGTTCGCGCGCCAGCCCCGCCTTCCAGGCTGTGCCAACTCAGACGGCGCCTGCCCCTCCAGATCGCATAACCGTCCTGGAACCCCGCCGTCGGGCCCTTGACCTTCCCGTTGCGTAAACCTTTAGAGTCGGCTTATCAGGCCGGAGGAACGGGGAGGAGGAACGGATGGACTGGTCGATCCAACAGATAGCAAGGATCGCCGGCACCACAAGCCGGACGCTGCGGCACTATGACGACATCGGCCTGCTGAAGCCGAGCCGGATTGCCCATAACGGCTACCGGCACTACGACCAGGAGGCACTGGTCCAGCTTCAGCGGATCCTGCTCCTGCGCGAGCTGGGACTTGGTCTGCCGGTGATCGCCGAAGTGCTTGGCAACGAGTCGGACGCCGGCAAGGCCTTGGGCGGCCATTTGAAGTGGCTTCGGCAGGAACAGGACAGGCTGAACCGACAGATCGCGTCGGTCCGGCGCACCATCGAGGCAGTGAAAGAAGGTGGAGAACTCATGGCAGAGAACATGTTCGACGGCTTTGACCATACCCAGTACAAGGACGAAGTGGAGCAACGCTGGGGCAAGGATGCTTACGCCAGCAGCGACGCCTGGTGGCGTGGAATGGACGCTGCGGAAAAGGCGGCCTGGAAGCACCGCTCGCAACAGCTCGGCAGCGACTGGATCGCCGCCGCCGGCGCCGGCATCGCGGCAGACAGCGCGGAGGCCCAGGACCTTGCGCGGCGGCAGGTCGAATGGCTCCGGGGGATCCCAGGGACGCCGGCAGCAGCGCCGGGCGGTGACGTGAAGGGTTACGTGATCGGCCTGGGCGAAATGTACGTCGCCGATCCGCGTTTCAGCGCAAACTATGGCGGCGAATCCGGGGCCGGTTTCGTCCGGGATGCCCTGCGCGTCTACGCGGACGCGAACCTGTAGCCCACTAGGCACTAGGCACTGGGCACTAGGCACTAGGCGAACGGTGCGGCAAGCCTCGCGCCGGTAGGCAACTCCGTGGACGGCTGCGCTGAGGGGGTCAGCGCAGCCTGGCAGTGCCCGTGTAACCGCAGGCCCCGCACAGGCGCCGGCGACGTGCCCAATTTCGTAGTCGCGACAATCCTCGCGTCAATGCCGCTCCGACGCGCGGCTGCGGCGGTGATCCCCACCGACCCGATCTCGGGGTCGGTGAACGGGACCTGCGGCAACGGCGCCGCCGCCGAGCTGACATGGCATTCCCTACTCGTCATGGCGGTGACCCCTAAGCACCGATCCCCGAATGGCCTAGCTTGACATTTTGGTAGCCAGGGCTTCCAATGTTCTGACTACTAACTTTAGAAGTCAGGAGGGCGGCCGTGTCGATCAAACCGATCAAACTCAATGGCGTTCTGGAGGATCGGTCCCTGTGGCGGGTGGAGAACTGCTCTATCGCCATGGCCATGGAAGTAATCGGTACCCGGTCCTCGATGCTTATCCTGCGTGAAGCGCTGTACGGCACCACCCGATTCGACGACTTCGTGAAACGCACGAGGGGGACCGACGCAATAGTTGCGGCCCGGCTAAAGCAGCTCACGGACATTGGTCTCTTCGAAAAGCGGCCGTACCGGGAAGAGGGCAAGCGGACACGCTACGAATATGTGTTGACTCCGATGGGCGCAGATCTTATGCCGGCCGTGTTCGCTCTTATGCAGTGGGGCAACCATTATTTGCAGCCCGAAAATGGTGGACCGCTGCATCTCGTGAAGCGCGGGACCAGCATGCCGGTGATTATCGGCCCCCTTCCCGAGTCCGACGCTGAGCTCGGGATTGATGATCTGGAGATTGTCGCAAACGGCGACTGGATCGACCGAGGACACGACTAATCAACCACGCGGTGCTGTCCCTGGGGCTCCGGACCACAACATACAAATCAACAAACTGGCCGGCATGCCTGTGACCGGCTGAACAGGAACCTTTCATGTCATCAACACAGTCAACCCTCGACCCATACATTCCCCCCGCCCGCAGTCGCGCCAGGCTTCCCCGCGGGTTGGCGTTTGCTGGCAGCGCGGTCACCTTCATCAGCCTGTACGTGGGGGCCGGTGCACCGACGCCGCTGCTCGCTTTCTATCAGGAGCAGTGGCATTTTCCCGCGGCGGTCCTGACCCTGGCGTTCGCCGTCTACGCGATCGGCTTTCTTGCGGCCATGCTGACTGTCGGTTCACTCTCCGATCATGTCGGTCGGCGTCCCGTGCTGATCGGAGCACTCCTCGTTCAGCTCGTGTCGACCTTGATGTTCCTGGTAGCGACCGACATCGGGTGGGTGATCGCCGCTCGCGTTGTGCAGGGCCTTGCCACCGGTGCTGCAACCAGCGCATTTACGGCCGCCCTTGCCGAACTCGCCCCGCCGAACCGGAAGAAATTGGGCAGCATTCTTGGCAGCGTCGGCATGACTGCGGGGCTCGCCGTCGGCGCACTGCTTGCGGGGTTCGCCATCCAGTTCGCGCCCGGGGCGAACACGATCATTTTTGCCGTGCTCACGATCGTGACCATCCTGGGAATCGTCGTCGTCGCGTTCTCTCCCGAGAGTGTGACACGCACCCCCGGAGCGCTACTTTCCCTGATCCCGCGGGCTTCCGTACCGGCGGCTGTCAGGAAGGAATTCGCCGCTGCCGCCCCCGTGATAGCCGCAATCTGGATGCTTGCGGGTCTTTCCCTCGGACTTGCGCCGACAATCGTACGTCACGTCTTCCACCTGAACAGCGGCCTGGTCAACGGCCTCACTGGATTCATTGCGCCGGCAACTGCTGCTGTCGTTGCTGTCGCCTTCGCACGGCTTGACCCGCGGCACGGAATGACTCTTGGTATCTACGCCGCCATCGCCGGAACCATCGGCATCGTGACGGCCGTGCTCGCCGGAAGCCTTGGGCTTATGCTCGCAGGCCTTGTAGTCGGGGGCGTCGGCTTCGGCGCAGCCTTTTCCGGATCACTGCGCCTGATCATGCCGCTGGCCGGCCCCCAACAGAGAGCGGGAATCGTCTCCGCATTCTACGTTGTCGCCTACATCGCCTTCGGCCTGCCGGTCATCATCGCTGGCCAGCTTGCCGCCCCGCTGGGTCTCATGCCGACCGTTGTCGGATATGGAGGCGCGACCATCGTCCTCGCACTGATCAGCCTTGTCGCACAGAACCGCATCGGCCGCCGCGCCCAAGCGTTAAATACCCCAGAATCATGACGAAAAACTCAACATGACCTTCACGCCGCCAACCGCACTTTCCATCGAAGAGGAGGCCCTCCGGGGCGAAGAAGCCAGGCTGACGAAGTCCAACATGGGCAAGACCACTGAATAGGGGCGACACCCGCTCCGGAATAGCGATGGGATCCCGCACGCCACCCCTGGGAGGTTTGGTCGTGCCGCGTGGGTTCACCACCTTGAGGAACAGATGCAATTGCGTAAGAACAACTGAGGCGGCAGTGGGGCGGCGGGTGCGTTCGACTCCGTACTGGCAATCCATGACCATCCGGCCGCCCACGATGGCCTGGCAAAGGCCATGTGGTGGCTTCGGGACGTGGACCAGGCGATTGCCCAGCGCACAGCGGCCTACACCGGTTTTCGCCGGCTGGGGGAGGACGCGCGGGCTGCTGCGCGCTGACCCGGCAATGACGCGGGACGACGCCCGGACCGCGCTGGAATTCGCGCGCCGCTGCGACGATCCGGATCTTGAGGCGACGGCCCTGGCGCTTCTGGGCCTCGGCACAATCGCTGCGGGCGACGTACCGGAGGGGATGGCGATGGTCGATGAGGCAATGGTGGTGGTAACTGCCGGCGAGGTTCGCGACGACGTAGTTTTCGGGGACGTCTGCTGCATGGTCACGCGTGCGAGCGAAGAGGCCTGCGACACCTCCAGCTGGGCCAGTGGAACAACGTCTTTCTGCATTTCATGCAGCGTACGGGGCATCCGGCACTACTGGAATTCTGTGGCACGTGCTGTGCAGAGATCCTTCTCGCTTCCGGCGACGTTGCTGGTGCCGAGGGCTGGCTCAGCAGGACCCTCGGCGAGCTGGAACAGGGCGGACACGGTGGCCGATGTGTGCACCCGGCGGCCAAGCTGGCGGAACTGCGGCTACTCCAGGGCCACGTGGAGGAGGCCGGCCGGCTTCTCGCGGGGTTCGAAGACCGCCCAGACGCGTTGCGGGCGACGGCGGCAGTCCGGCTCGCCGCTGGTGACACATCCGTGGCAGCGGCACTGCTGCACCGCCGGATCCACCAGGTCGGCGAGGGACTGCTCGCCGTTCCGCTGCTCGCGCTGCCCGCCGAGGCCGAACTGGCACAAGGCGTCCCCGACCAGGCCCTGGCAACGGCAGGGCGCTTGGACGAGGTTGCCGCCGCGACACGCTGGCCCCGCGCCATTGCATCGTCGCATCTGGCAGGCGGTCGCGTTGCGGCCGCCGTCGGCAACCTGGCATCGGCACAGGAACGCCTGAACGCGGCAATCGCGATTTTCGGCGAGCTCAACATGCCGCTTGAGGCAGCGCGGGCACGGCTCGCGCTGGCCGAAGCCGTGCGTGATTCGGACCGTGAGGTTGCCGTGCACGAGGCCGGAGTGGCCTTGGCAGCGTTCGACGACGCCGGCGCCGGCGGATTGGCCGACAAAGCCGCGGCGCTCCTCCGGGCCCTGGGCGGCCCGGCCCGTACGGGACCGAAGGCGCTCGGCCTGTTGTCGCGACGGGAACGCGAAGTCCTCGCGCTGCTCGCCGAAGCCATGACGAACGCCGAAATCGCGGACCGCCTTTCTATCAGCGCCAAAACGGCCGAGCATCACGTGAGCAGCATCCTTGCCAAGCTGCATCTGCGCAGCCGTGGTGAGGCGGCCGCATTCGCCCTTCGCCGTGCCCTCATGGAATAGGACCATAAATGGGGGATACTCCCCATCCTTTTGTTGCGACGGCATCGCATGCTTGGAGTGTCCGTAGGACATCGCGGCTCATCGCGGCGGCGGAAACCGCAGTTCGGCGTAACCCCGCCCCAAGACAAGGAAGGAATGGGACGATGGCAAAGCTATCGAGCAATGACGAAACCGCGCGCGTGAAGCGCATGACCGGCTACGAGGGCCGCTACAGGGAGTCTGATGGCTACACAATCGCCTTCGAAAAGTTCGAAGAGGGAGGCGACTTCACACCGTTCTACAAAGGCCTGCCGGATGATCTGTGCCAAAGCCACCACTGGGGATACGTTGTACGGGGCCGGCTCATAATGCACACCCCGGCGGGAGACGAGATCGTCCAAGCCGGCGAGGCGTACTACACCGCACCCGGCCATACTGATGAGCTTGATCCCGGGACGGAGCTGGTGGAATTCAGCCCGACCGAGGAACTCGCCCGTACGCTGGCGGTGGTGGCGCAGAACCTGGCATCTTGACATGGCCTACCGCCGCGAGCACGCTGATAGCGCTAGGCGCGCCCCGGCAGGCGCTGAACGGACACCAGGCAGTCCCTGCCGAACTCCTTCCCGGAAAATCTGATCCAGCCTCCGGATGAACAGTTGTAATCGCTCCACTTTGAGGAGGGCAAAAATGCCCGCAGTGACTGTCAAGACCCTTGAGTCGAAGTCATTCAATGAACCCGACGAAAAGCGCCGACCGCCGAAGACTGAGGTTGACGTGGTCACCGTCGGAGATACCACCCTGGGCCGGTTCACATTTGAGCCCGGCTGGCGGTGGTCCGAGACCGTCAAGACCGTGGTTCACACCGACAGCTGCCAGAACAACCATCTGGGGTTCTGCACCGGCGGAACGTTAACAGTGGAGATGGAAGACGGAACGCGTACCACGCTCCGTGCCGGCGACGCCTATGCAATTCCCGCCGGCCATGATGCCTGGGTGGAAGGCGACGAGGCGTTCGTGGGCTACGAAATCATGAGTGCGGCCACATTCGCCAAGCCTGCCTAGCCCCCGAACAACCAAAACGCGAGCACCGGCCAGCCGACTGTGTTGGCCGGTGCTCCGTCTTCTGAACGTCCGCAAAAGCATGGTCACACCAGGTTTTTCAACCACACCCTACTGCTGTCCGTACATGTTCACGCTGCCGTGAGGTGACATGATGTGGAAGTGAGCCCGGACCTTCCTACTTTAGGTTCTGTCGGCGCACCATCTCGTTGATCCAGATGGGCGCGAACGGCGACGTGCAGTTCGGGGGAGTCGGGTAGTCCTTGAGCACCTCTAAGCGCTCACCGACGTCGATTGCGCGGGCGCGGTGCTCGTGATGTTCGATCCCGATCTGGGCCAGACAGTGGTTCATCGCCCACTGCAGCCGATCAGGGGCATCCTTCATCTCCGCCTCGATGACGTCGAGCAGTCCTGCGAGGTCGAGGCCCGTGGGGTTCTTCGCCACGCGTTCGGTGGTCAGCGCCCAGCCGGCACTCGCGACCACTGGATCCGGATCGGCGGACCAGGCCAGGCGCAGCTCTTCCTCGTGCGGGTTCTTTTTCACCACGTAGTTCACGAGCCAGTCGTGCACCTTGGGCGTGCGCGCCGCGCGCAACATGGCGTCCAACTCGTCGCGCTCGAACGCCTTCGGGCGGCAGATCAACATCGCAAGCAGTCTCGCAGCGGTGTCGTCCGTGTCCCAGAGCTGGCGCGCGAGTTCCTGCCGCGTCTTCAGCCGCTTTGCGAGCTCGCGCAGTTCGCCGAGGTTCACACCGTGATCGTCACCGTGCTTCTCGTTCACCCCGCGCGTCTTCGGGTCCTCGAGCGCGGTCAGCTCGGCCATCACCTCCGTCAGCGCCGTCCCGGTCTGCGTCATTTCGGCCACCTCAGCTTCCTGTCCATCATGTGTGGGATTCAGCCTAGTAGGAAAGCACGGTCAAACGGATGCCGACTCTGTCGGAAGGATTTGTAGCGACGTTCGTTAGGCACCGCCCTTCCATAGTCGCTTCACAGGGGTTTATGGATCTGTTCTCAAGGTGCGGCATCATGATCGGGTTATGAGGCTTTGGACAAAGACCGTGGTTCGTGCACTTGCAGCCCTGGCGGTTGTTCTCCTTGCTGCGGCCAGCGCTGCCGGGATGGACCAGATGGCAAATACAAAAGGGGCGAATACGGCAACAGCCGCCATCCCGGCTGTCGCTGATAACCAGCCAACGCTGCGGCATTTGGTCATTCGTGGCCTAGCTGAGGGAGGCCTTCCTGGGGGATTCCCATACGACGAAGCGCGTGAAGAAAGATACGACGAGAACTATCAGGAAACACTTCATATTGGGCCGGCCACCCCGGCATAACACGGGGTCTGCATAGGGGCGGGGTGCGCCGGGACTTAAGCAGTATTCCCAGCAACCCCAAGGTCCAACCGGGCATAATGGATCGAAGCTTCGGTCAACCGCTATTTGACCGGAGCTTCGCCAATTGAGGGGTGCGGCCTTGAACCCGCGGGACGGCGCTCCATCACCTGACCGGCTGCAGGCGGCCAATTTCTCCATTTTTGTCAGTCAAAGCGATCTTTTCCGGGAAATCCACCGGAAGAATAGATATCCCAGCCGGGCGATCCGCCGCCGTCAGATCCCCGTCTCAGATCATGGATGAAGAGTTCGATTTAAAGGAACCAGGACCGAGGCAAACTAGCCTTCGGTCCTGATTCTTTTGTTAAGTTCTTATCGAGGAGCGAGTTGTTGCAGGTGTTCCCTAGTGGGCTGCTTCGTAGCGCGCCATTACGTCAGCCTGCACGCGGCCCCGACTGCTGATGGCGATGCCGTTTTCGATAGCCCAGGCCCGGACAGCCTTGGTGTCGCTGCCGCCGATCACGGCGCCGGGTTTCCGTGCCGGCCGGGCGCGTCCGGTTGTCTTGCGCGCGACGGAAGTGTACTTGTTCATTGCCCCGCGCAGTTCGGTAGCGTGGGCATCATTGAGATCAATCTCATATTCCGTGCCGTCGATAGAGAAATTGATTGTTTCAATCGCTTCAGAACCGTCAAGATCATCCTCAAGCGTGGTTATTACTCGTTTTGCCATGCCCGACAGGTTATCACTTATTGCGAAAAACAAATCCGGTATCGATATTGCCTAATTCGAGAAACGCAGTAGTGAATTTCGGCTGAGGAATTAGAATCTCTTCGTGATCGAGGGCCTAGTCGGGTCCTGAACCCGCCGGTCCAGAGAAGCGAACTGGCGGTGTAGTTGGCGGGGTTGCCCCCCGGAGCATAGGCCGGTTGCCTATAGGGTCGACTGGATTTGTGGGCGTCAGCGCCAGAACTCCGTGAGCTGCCCGGCAAGGGCTCTGCCTTGCCCGTAACCGGCCCGGGCCGCGGGCGGACGCAGCGACAGATCCATCGCATTGACGCCGAACATGTGCTCGGAGCTGCTGTCCGGGAAGATCGTCTCGACTCTGCTGCCGCGTGCGCGTAGCTCGTCGACCTGCGCCGCGAGATGCGTGCCCCAGTCCACCGGTGCCAGTGATCTGCCGCCGAAGGGTGACAGCACCAGCACCCGCCCGTATCCGGCTGCCAGATCGGCATTCTCGGCGTTGGACCGGTAACCGCCGTCGATGTACCGGCTGTCCCCGATCCTGTAGGGAAGGCCACTGGCACAGCTGGCGGCAACGGCGTCCGCAAGGTCGATTCCGCTGTGGCGGTCGAACACAACCGGTTCACCGGTTTGGGCATTGACCGCCGTGATGAGCACTGTTCGTTGCGGCCAGCGCTGACTGGGCAGCCGCGAGGCGACGGTGGCGCGCCACTGTGTTTGCCAGGAGCCGTCCGACGCCGCATCCATGTCGAGTGCCGCCGCGCCCATTCTGCGGCGCATGTCAGCCGCATCCTCGGCGGAGGCGATGATTTTGGTTATCCTCTCCAGGTGGTCCGTCACCGGCCTGATCGGAACGGGTCCGCGGTCGGATCCGACCGGACCGGTTCGTTGCTGAGGCACAGCGGCAAGGATGGCGGCAAGCAGCTCAGTCGGGGTGGCGCCACTTATCTGGGCCGCGGCTGTCGAGCCGGCTGACGTGCCGATGGTCAGGTCGGCTGTGGTCACGTCCAATCCGGCATCGAAGAGTCCGGCGATGACGCCGATCAGCCACGCGTTGCCTGTCGATCCGCCGCCACCGAGGACCAACGCCGCTCGCCCGCGGCGCGCGCCGGCTCTGGGGCGTCGACCTCCGGCTGATCCTGGCCGGACCCCGGCGGGTCGGAGGCCGGCGTCGAAATGGAATGCAGAGGTGAAGAAGGTGTTGTGTTCATGGGAGTCGCCTTTCGCGAATTGCCTGGTGAGGCGCTCCCGGTGGCGACTAGCTCAGTCGCGCGATCGTGGACTGCAGGGGAGCATCCATTGCGGATACTGCGTTCATGGGACTCACCTCCTGCCGATAGATCACGATCGTTAAGACGCTAGCACCCGGCTGCGGGAGTGCGCAATCGGCGTCAGGCCGAGCGAGGTCGCGCCATCTGACCAGGACATGTTTTGTAGAATCGATGGAGTAAAGCTACTGTTCCTTGACTCCAGGGGCCACCGGGTGCCGCCTATGACCCTGACGCCGCAATGAGGGAGAACGAACGCTACCGCGAACGGCGTACGATCAGCGCGCAGACCCGTGCGCTGCTCGATGCCTCACCGGCTTCATCAGTCAGGACGGCACCGCCACTATTTCCGCGGGAGGGGCCATACTGGACGGCGGCTGCCGGGCGATGAGCGGACATTGAGGAAGAGTAGCCGAAGCCTCGGCTGACCAGGCCTGCAGTACGGGGTGCTGATCAGGTCAGGCGGGCGACGCTTCGGCGGGTGGGCCGCAGGATTGCCCCGTCGGAAAAGAGCTGCGGAGTGGCCTGCTGGATCCGTTGCACATCCTCAAAAACGCCTCGCAGGTGCAGGCGGAGGGAACTGTCGGCGTCCGTCAGGTTGTTGGCTTCAAGGGCGTCCACCACTGCGGTGTGTTGCTGGATCAGCGTTGCGATAGGCCTCGCGTCCAGCAGGCTCAGGCGCCGTGCGCGGTCGAGGTGCGCTTTGGCGGAGTTGACGGCAGCCCAGGCGGATTCATGACCCGCAAGCCGCAGGAGCTCGCGGTGGAAATCCTCGTCCAGCCGGAAGAACTCCTCAACGTCGCTGGCGGCATCAGCTTCCGTTTGGCCGTGGAGTATCACGCGAAGTCCAGCGATGCCTGCACTGTCGACAGCGAGGTCGCGCAGGGACGCACATTCGATGGCCTCGCGAACGAACTGCGCTTCTGAGACCCGCCCCAGGTCCACGAGCGAGACGAAGGAACCAATCTGCGGGTAGACCTGGACGAGTCCCTCTTCCCTGAGCAGGATGAGGCTCTCGCGCACGGGGGTGCGGCTGACGCCCAGTTCCTGCGCGAGCTCGTTCTCCGAGAGCGGTTCACCCGGGGGGAGCTGCAGGGAAATAATGCGACGCCGCAGTGTTTCCAAGGTCTGGTCACGCACGGACAGTCGCGGTGCCTGTCCCTTGCCGCTTTTTTCGGTTGCCATGGCTCCAGTCTATTACTCTTGACACACTAGAATGGTAGTGCTTGTATGGTAGTAGTTCACGAGGGGCTGCCGATCACAACTGCGGATCATCAGGCCAGTTCCTTCCCCTCTCTCCCGTTCGTTTTCATCGCCTGCAAAGGAGCATCAGATGAGTGAGCAAATCGCGCCACCCACCACCAAGCCGGAACTAAAGCCCACCCGGGAACTGGCCAAAGTGGCCGTTTCCGGTTGGCTTGGAACGGCCATGGAATTCATGGACTTCCAGCTGTACTCGCTGGCTGCAGCTATCGTTTTCAACAAGATCTTCTTCCCCGACGTCAGCCCCATGATCGGCCTGATAGCCGCAATGGCAACCTACGGCGTGGGCTACGTAGCCCGCCTCGCCGGCGCCGTCTACTTCGGCCGGATGGGCGACAGGATCGGCCGCAAGAAGGTCCTCTTCATCACCATCGCGCTCATGGGTGCGTCGACAACGCTCATTGGTGTCCTTCCCACCTACGCGATGATCGGTATCTGGGCTCCCATCTTCCTGGTCGCCCTGCGCCTGCTGCAGGGCTTCGGCGCCGGCGCCGAAATCGCAGGCGCCACCGTGATGCTGGCTGAGTTCGCTCCCGCCCGCCGCCGCGGCCTCATTTCCTCCCTCGTATGCCTCGGCACCAACTCCGGCACGCTCGCCGCCTCGGCCATCTGGGCAATCCTCGTCTCCACGCTGCCCGAGGACCAGCTCCTCAGCTGGGGCTGGCGCATTCCGTTCCTGCTTAGCTTCGTTCTGATGATTTTCGCGGTCTGGGTCCGCCGTTCACTCAAGGAAAGCCCCGTCTTCGAGGAGCGCGCCGACGTTGTGGACGGTGTGGCACTGTCCAGGCGGGAAATTGCCGCGGCAGAAGAACTTGTAAAGACCAGCACCATTGAAGCCGCACTGCACCAGCGCAAGGGCAAGGCTTTCCTCATCGCCCTCGGCCTGCGCTTCGGGCAGGCCGGCAACTCCGGGCTGGTCCAGACCTTCCTCGTCGGCTACCTCGCCACCGTCCTGCTGGTGGACAAGAGCGTCGGCACAAGCGCCATTATGTACGGCTCCATCCTCGGCTTCCTGACCATCCCCGTCATGGGTCTGCTCGGTGACCGCTTCGGCCGGCGGCCCCTCTATCTGGTCCTGAGCTCGCTCACCGCGCTGTTCGCCATCCCCATGATGCTGATGGTCACCAGCGGAAACACCGTCCTCATCACGGTCGCCATGGTCATCGGACTCAACCTGGGCGTGCTGAGCCTCTTCGCCATGGAGAGCGTCACCATGGCTGAGTTCTTCGGGGCCCGCACCCGCTTCACCCAGCTCGCGCTGGCCAAGGAAATCGGCGGCATCCTCGCCACCGCGATCGGTCCGCTGCTGGCCGCCACCCTCACTGCGATCACCGGTCACTGGTGGCCGCTGGCCGCGATGCTCATCGCCTACTCGCTGATCACCCTGATCTCGGCTTTCGTCGGTCCCGAGGTCCGTGGCCGCGACATGGTCCGCCTGGAAGACGCAGTATGAAAGCCGTCGTAGTCCATGGCTCGAATGATCTCCGCATCGACGAACGGCCGGAGCCGATAGCCGGCCCCGGGGAAGTAGTGCTTGACGTCGAATGGGGCGGCATCTGCGGATCTGACCTTTCATACTGGCGCCACGGTGCCTCCGGGACGGCGGCACTGAAGTCGCCGCTCATCCTTGGCCACGAGGTGGCCGGCCGGATCGCCCAGCTCGGCACCGGCGTCGAAAACCTCGACGTCGGCCAGCCGGTCACTGTCCATCCCGCCGAACTCGTAGGGAACGGCATCATGCCTGAGCGGCTCAAGGGCCGGACCAACCTCTACCCGGAGATCCGGTACTTTGGCTCGGCGGCCTTCGATCCCCACACAGACGGCGGCTTCAGCGAGCGCAAGCTCGCCAGGGCCTCCCAGGTCCGGCCGCTGCCCGACGGCGTCAGCACGCTCCATGGTGCGCTGGCCGAACCGCTCGCGGTCGCCATGCACGCGGTCAGCCGAGCCGGCGACGTCAGAGGGCGGGACGTCCTGGTCAACGGTGCAGGACCCATCGGCTCCCTGGTGGTGGCAGCGGCCAAGTACGCCGGGGCCCGGACCGTCATCGCCGCCGACATCAACGACGCGGCGCTTGCGATCGCCAAAGCCATGGGCGCGGACGAAGTCCGGAACGTCTCCGGCGGCGGCAGCTTGCCTGAGGATATGGAGCTCGTGTTCGAGGCTTCCGGCATCCCCGCGGTGTTGGGCGGCGTCCTGCGCGCCACCGCACGCGGCGGCACCCTGATCCAGGTCGGAAACCTGCCGGGAGCTCCGAGCCCTGCGGCGCTCGGCGATCTGGTCACGCGGGAAATCACCTGGATCGGTTCCTACCGTTTTGTGGACGAGATCAGCGACGCCCTCCGCGCCATGGCAGCAGGCCTGGACGTTTCCCCGGTCATCACGCACACGTTCGGGATCGACCAGGCAGCCGAAGCAATGAGGGTCTTCGGCGACCCTGCCTCCGGCAGCAGCAAAGTGATGCTCCGGCTCAGCCCAACTGAGTAGCAGCAGGTGTCGTTTTGGCGGCTCAAAACGACACCTGCTGCGACGTACTTGAATACATTTCCCACTCACCTGAAGGACCAGCCAGTGAAGATCACCGACGCACGGGTAGTGGTTTCGTCGCCAGGACGGAACTACGTCACCCTCGTAATCGAAACCGAGGACGGGATAACCGGCATCGGCGACGCCACCCTCAACGGCCGCGAACTGGCGGTTGCGTCCTACCTTTCCGAGCACCTCTGCCCGCTGCTGATCGGCCGCGACGCACGCCGCATCGAGGACGCGTGGCAGTACTTCTACAAGGGCGCCTA